>DFYS01000050.1 GCA_002383405.1 Moorella sp. UBA4076 | reverse complement strand
GCAGTACTGTCCCGGACAAAGATGCCGATGCGGTAGCGCCCTGTGTCCGCACAATAGCGGGGCTGAATTTGGAAGTTCAGGAGGCGGTCATCCCTTCGAACGGTCATTTGCATAGGGCGGCCGGCCTGTCCGGCGGCATCAATACGCGCGGCTACTTCCTGGTCGCTGCTTACCTTTTGACCATCAATAGCGATAATGGCGTCGCCGAGCTCCAGGCCGGCTTCCTGCGCCGGGTTGACCCGGTTGCCCTGGCCATCCGTTACGGTTGCCTGGCCGACTACTATTACGCCTTCGGTTTGTAAAAGAACACCAATGGCCTGGCCGCCCGGAAAAACATGCACCGGTTCGACCATCTGGACGGTAATGTTTTTTAAAGGAATCAGGCCAAATAATCTTAATTGTAACTGCCACCAGCCGTGACTGCGCGCAGCGGTACTGATTTGATCAAGGCTGTTGACCTGAACTTCGACCTGCCGGGCCAGGCCCGGTGGCAATTCCCAGTTTAATTGCAGCGGCTTAACACTGGAGAGGCGTTGCACCCGCGGCAGGGAGAAGAAATCGCGTACCGGCGGTGCCATACCCCCGTAAAAGATTAACGCCGCCAGCACCAGTCCCAGGACCTGGCGCCCCAGGTATTTCAAAGGCACCACCCCTTTTTTTAGATGTGAGAGTGAAGATGTTAAAATGGGTGCGTGCAACAGGCTTTCTTTGACTGTTTATTTTTTGGTTCTAAACATAAAATAACCCCCGGCCGTTGTTTTTATGCTGTCAATAACGACCTGAGGAGGAGATACAGGGAGTATAAGGAAGGTATACAGGCCTATTTTCGTTTTTTAAGTTTATATAGCATTTATTTCTTGTTTTTTTGCCAGGAGAGCCATCAGGGCGCCGGCGCCCTCTTGCCTCCTGCTTCGATGAGCAGGGCAGCGGCGTGTTCCCGGGCTACCGGCGTATTCTCTCCTGATAATAGTCGGGCCAGCTCTTCCACCCGCTCTTCAGCCGGCAATTTTTCCACCCCGGTAGAGGTGCGGCCCTTGCTGACCGTCTTGGTCACCCGATAATGCTGCCCGGCCATAGCGGCCAGCTGCGCCGAGTGAGTGATGCAGAGAACCTGGTGCTGCCCGGCAATGGCAGCCAGGGTTTGAGCTACCGCGCGGGCGGCGGCGCCACTGATGCCGGCATCAATTTCGTCAAAAACCAGGGTGGGGACGGCATCTACAGCCGCCAGAATACTTTTACAGGCCAGCATTACCCGTGCCATTTCCCCGCCGGAGGCAATTTGCGCCAGGGGCCGGCTCCCTTCACCGGGATTGGGTTGAAATAGAAAATTTATCGCATCCATCCCTTCCGGTCCCGGTTGCCCGGTTTCGTTACAGGAAATTGTCACCCGCGCCAGGGGCATGGCCAGCTCGTGGACCACCGATGTGATGGCCTCAGATAGATTTTGCGCCGCCTCCAGGCGCTGCCGCCGCAGCTCCAGGGCTGCTTCCCGATAGGCGGCGGCGGCAGCGGCGATTTTCTGCTCCAGGGCGGCAGCACGGGCGGCGTTTTGCTCCAGCTCTTCCAGGGCTGCTGCTGTTTCTTCCTGGTACTTTAAAATGGCCTCAATATCAGCGCCGTACTTGCGTTTTAAGTTTTTAATCAATTCCAGGCGTTCTTCAATTTGCTGCCCCTGCCGGGGGTCATACTCCAGGCTTTCACCGTAGCGGAAGATACTGCGGGCCACCTCTTCCACCTGGGCGGCGGCGGTTGCCAGCAGGTTCTGCCAGGGTTGCAGGGAGCTGTCGATTGTTGCCATAGCCGCGAGTTCCACTGCTGCCTGGCTGATGCGGTCGTAGGCCGCCCTGCCCTCGGCGGTAAAAAGGTCTTCATAAATGGTGGCTGCCCCGCGGGCCAACCGGGCGGCATTATTGATGATCTCCCGCTGGCGGTATAATTCTTCATCTTCACCCCGGCGTAAACCGGCGGCGGTAATTTCCTTGAACTGGTATGTCAAAAGCTCACGGCGCCTCTCCCTCTCGCCGGCGTCACCGCAAAGGCGGGCCAGTTCTTTTTCTAATAATTTCCACGAACGATAGCGTTCACCCACCTGGTTTCGTAAGGCTGTTAAACCGGAGCTGTTATCCAGCAGGTCCATCTGGTAGGCCGGCCTTAAAATGGACTGGTAGGCATGCTGGCCGTGGATATCCACCAGCATCTGGCCGACCCGCTGGTACATGCTGAGGGTAAGGCCACGGCCGTTGACACGACAGCTATGACGGCCGCTGCGGCTGATTTCCCGGCTCAGCAGGAGGCTGCCGTCAGCCTCGGCCGGGATATCCAATTCGGCCAGCAGTTCCGGTAAGCCGGGTACATCGCGGACCTGAAAGAGCCCCTGCACCAGCGCCTTTTCCGCCCCAGCGCGAATGTATTCCGTCGAAGCCCGCGCCCCGACGAGAAGACTGACAGCATCGACAATAATGGATTTGCCGGCGCCTGTTTCGCCGGTAAGGACCGTCAGTCCCGGTTCCAAACAGAGCCGCAGGGAGACAATCAAAGCGAAATTTTCAATTTCCAGCTCATAGAGCATAGCTCTAGCCCTCCGCTGATGGCTTGCCGGTGACTCCCCGGAGTTCCTGAAAGCGTTTTAAGACCCTGCCGGCAGCTTCCCGGGGTTTGACAATAACCAGGATGGTATCGTCGCCGGCCACAGTGCCGATGATCTCCGGCCAGGCAGTATTATCCAGGCAGGAAGCCACCGCATGGGCTGTGCCCGGCAGGGTGCGGATTAAGATTAAATTCTCGCTATCGTCAATTTTGGTGACGGAATCGGCAAAGAGACGTTGCAAGCGGTGATAGGCATTAATCACTGGCTGGGCCGGCGGGGCGGCGTAGTGGTAAAGGTTTTCCCCGGCCGGCACCTTAATGAGACCCAGCTCTTTAATATCCCGCGATACGGTAGCCTGGGTCACCTCCAGACCGTATTTATTTAATTCCCGCGCCAGCTGTTCCTGGGTCGTTACCGGGGTTCGGGCTATAATCTCCAGAATTAGCTGCTGGCGCCTGGTTTTCTTCATGCTGCCGGTTGCCTCCTTCCCTCAGTTTTTCCCGCACCAGGCTATAAAAGTTGTTGTTTTGTAAACGAATTAAGCGGGTTGGCACCGCGGCCCGGGTTACAGTAAGGGTATCCCCGTTTTGCAGCGGCCACGCTTGCTGACCGTCGACGGTGACCATGACTTCCGCCCCCTGGGCATGGACCAGGACGCGGATCTGCTGTTCTCCCGGAACAACCAGCGGCCGGCTGTACAGGGTATGGGGGCAGATGGGCGTAAGAATCACTACCTGCAGCTCCGGGTAAACCAGGGGGCCCCCGGCCGAAAGGGAGTAGGCCGTCGACCCGGTCGGCGATGCGATAATGAGCCCGTCGGCCGGGTAGGTGTCCAGGTAGGATGGTCCGATATAAACCTCCAGGCGCAGCATCCGGGAGAAGGCGCCCTTGGTGACAACGACGTCATTTAAAGCCTGATAGACTAATGGCTGGTCCGGACGCTGGACACTACCCCGCAGCATCATCCGTTCTTCGACCCGGTAATCGCCGCCTAATAGCCTGCCCACAGCCGGGTAAAGCTCGGCCAGCTCAATTTCCGTTAAAAAACCCAGATGCCCCAGATTGATGCCCAGGATGGGTGTGGCCGTACCGGCAACCAGGCGTGCCGCGCGCAAGAGGGTGCCGTCACCACCCAGAGCCAGCAGGCAGTCGGCTGCCGCCAGCTCCCTGTCCGGGACACCCTTCTCCGGGTGTCCCAGGGCGGCCGCTTTGCTGGTGGAAACCAGTACCCTGACACCCCGGCTTTCCAGGAAATCGATGAGCTCCAGGGCTACCTCCCTGACGCGGGGCTTGCCCAGATTGGCCACCATCCCGATACGCTGCAAACCCACTCCCTCACTTTATAAACACTATTTTCCGCGGCCTTCGGCGGTAAAGCCTGCCGCTAATCCGAAAGCATCCTCGTCCTTCTGATAATCACGCGCCAGAGCGCCCTTCAGGAACCTGCCCGGCCGCCCTCATATCCTCGCGGCAGCCGCCATCCCCTTTCGCACCTGTCTCATCTCATCTCACCTCTAACCTCGCACTTCTCCCCTCGCAAATGCGCTTCGCGCACCACCTGCTCGATCAGAGGCTGCCAGGTCGCGGCAGGCAACCCCCGGCGCTGTAAACCCAGCCAGAGGAGAAATTCCCGGTTCCCCTCCGGCCCGCTGATGGGTGAGGCCGTTAGGCCGTAGACCTGCCAGCCCTGGTCGGCGGCCGCAGCGATTACTTCCTGCAAAACATCCCGGTGGACGGCGGGATTGCGGACGACGCCTCTGCTCCCCACGCGCGCCGGCCCGGCTTCAAACTGGGGTTTAACCAGGGCAATTACTTCGCCCGCCGGTTGCAGGCAGCGGCGGACGGCAGGTAAAATTTTGAGCAGGGAAATAAAAGCGACATCAATGGTGGCCACATCAGCCAATTCCCCCAGGGTATCCGGTTGCAGGTAGCGGGCGTTGGTCCTTTCCATGACCACAACCCGCGGGTCCTGGCGTAAAGACCAGGCCAGCTGGCCGTAACCGACATCTACAGCATAAACCCTGGCGGCACCCTTTTGCAGGGCGCAGTCGGTAAAACCGCCGGTGGAGGCGCCCACATCCAGGACTACCCTGTGTTTAAGGTCGATGTTAAAGGCAGCCAGCGCCGCCTCCAGTTTGAAACCGCCCCTGCTGACATAGGGTTGCGGCCGGCCGGTCAGGCGCAAATCAGTATCAACCGGCACCAGGGTGCCGGGCTTTTCCACCGGGTGCTCATCTACCAGTACCCGGCCGGCCATGATGGCCGCCTGGGCCTGACGGCGGCTGGCAAAAAAACCTTTGCTTACCAGTAACAAATCGAGTCGTTCCTTAGCCACCGGATATCTCTCCGGCCACTTTCTTCCGCCGGGCCGGGAAGGCCCTTTCCGGCACTAATTGTTGTACGGCAGCGGCGATCCCGGCCGGTGTCAAGCCTAAGTGTTCCCTTAAAAGCGCCGGCTTACCCTGGCGCACAAAAACGTCTTTTACCCCCAGGCAATGCACCCTCGTCTTTTCCCGACCTCTGGCAGCCAGCAGTTCCAGGACGGCGCTGCCGAAACCACCGGCCAGCAGATGCTCCTCAACCGTTACCAGGCGTCCGGTTTGATCGGCCCATTCGCAAATCAAATCGGCATCCAGGGGTTTGACAAAGCGCGGGTTGATAACAGCGGCGGCAATCCCCCGATGGGCCAGCTCCTCCGCTGCCGCCAGAGCGGTATAAGCCAGGGGGCCCAGGGCCAGTATGGCGACATCGCTGCCATGGCGCAGGACCTCCCCTCTGCCGATGGGGAGGGGTAATGCCGGCCCCGTTAAAGGTACCCCTGCGCCTGCTCCGCGGGGGTAGCGCAGGGCGGCCGGCCCGTTATACTGAATGGCCGTAACCAGCATATGCCGCAGTTCCTGTTCGTCTTTGGGAGCCATCACTACCATCCCCGGTATGCTGCGCAACAGGGTCAGGTCCAAAAGTCCCTGGTGGGTTTCTCCGTCCTCCCCTACTATCCCGGCGCGGTCAATGGCCAGGGTCACCGGCAGGTTCATCAAGGCTATATCGTGAATTGCCTGATCAAAGGCACGCTGTAAAAAGGTGGAATAAATGGCTACTACCGGTTTCAGGCCGGCGGCAGCCAGGCCG
>DFYS01000141.1 GCA_002383405.1 Moorella sp. UBA4076 | reverse complement strand
AACAGTTAGCTTTTTTGAACCAGGTTGAAAATATGCCCGCATCTATTATCCGTGACCCGGAGCTGGCCCCGCAGGGGCGGCAAAAGATCGCTTGGGTGCAGAAGCATATGCCCATCTTGAATGAGATCCGCCGCGATTTCGAGGGCTGGCGGCCCTTTGCCGGCCAGCGGGTGGCCATTTGCCTGCACCTGGAGGCCAAGACGTCCTACCTGGCCCTGGTCCTCCAGGCTTGCGGGGCGGAGGTGGCCATTTGCGGCTCCAACCCCCTGTCCACCCAGGACGACGTTGCCGCCGGCCTGGCGAGTCTGGGGGTGGCTGTCTATGCCCGCCACGGTTGCACAGCGGAGGAATACAACTTTTTCCTGGAACGCGTCCTCGATACCCGCCCGACCCTGGTGATTGATGACGGTGGTGACCTGGTGCACCTGCTGCACACCGGCCGGCGGGAGCTCCTGGCGGGGATTATCGGCGGGGCCGAGGAAACCACCACCGGCATCTTGCGCCTGCAGGCCATGGAAGCCGAGGGCGCGCTGGCCTTTCCTATGGTGGCGGTCAACAACGGCGATTGCAAGCACCTCTTTGATAACCGCTACGGTACCGGCCAGTCTACCTGGGACGGCATCATGCGTACTACCAACCTGACCGTCTGCGGCAAGGCGGTGGTGGTGGCCGGCTATGGCTGGTGCGGTAAAGGGGTGGCTATGCGCGCCAAAGGTCTGGGCGCCCGCGTGATCATTACCGAAGTTGACCCCATCCGCGCCATTGAAGCGCTGATGGACGGCTTCGAGGTTATGCCCATGGCCGCGGCGGCTCTAGCAGGGGACATTTTTGTCACCGTGACCGGCTGCGCCGGGGTTATCCGCGCTGAACACTATGCCGTCATGAAAGACGGCGCCATCCTGGCCAATGCCGGGCATTTTGACGTTGAGATCGACAAAGGGGATCTGCTGGCTCTGGCCACCAGCCATCAGGTGGTCCGCAACAATATCGAGGAATTCGTCCTGGCGGACGGCCGGCGTATTTACCTCCTGGCCGAGGGGCGTTTGGTCAACATCGCCGCCGCCGACGGCCACCCGGCCGAAATCATGGACCTTACCTTCGCCCTGCAGGCGCTATCGCTGCAGTACCTGGTCCAGAACGCCGGCAAGCTGGCACCGGCGGTCCTGCCCGTGACACCGGCAATCGACCGCCAGGTGGCATTACTGCGTTTAGATTCCCTGGGGGTGACGATCGACTGCCTGACGCCGGAGCAGGAGGAATACCTGGACAGCTGGCGGCATGAGTAGCAGCGGCGGGTACAGAGAGCCCCCCGGCACCATACCGGCAGCACGGGGGGTCTAACTTGCTTAACGGGCATAAGCTTCTGCCTTGCGATGATTACCGGACGGTAACCCGCCAGGCCGCCGCCCGGGGTCACCAGCTTCATCACTGCGAAGGTCGAAATATTTTTCCCGACGGGGAACTTTTTCCCGCCCGGCAGCGTCTAAATGAATAAGTGGTACGAATAAATATGTTAGAGAAACTGACCGGGAGGGGCAAGCATGACCAGGAGCACCGCCATTGTGATGACCCTGGCGGTTGTCGGGGTAATGATTTTTCTGTCGGTAGCAGGGAAATATATCATCCCTTGAATCTTCCCATGCCTGATGGCAGGGGCTTAACGTCGCATCCAGCAAGGGTTTGCAACACCGATACCGCCAGAAGACCGCACTTTAAACCCGCCGCAAGTTACCGGCCTTCAGCCCGGGTAAAAAGGCGGGTTTATCGCTGGCTTTAGCCAAAATTCTTTACTGGCAAGCACAGGTCTGACGCATGCCCCTCTAAATTGGCGCCAGGTCTGGAATGATTATAACGGCGCCGGGGACTGCTGCAGTCCGGCGCCGTGTTAGCAAGGGTAGCCGGACCTGGCGGGTGGCGGTTTAGTCCCTTAAGTTCGGCCATCTTCGCAGAGTGGGAATGAAAATATTGCGGCAGGATTTTGGTTTAAGGCTATACCGGGTTAGGCAGGGAAACCGTCATGCGGGTGTTTTGACCAGCAGTTTAAACAGGCAGGGGTTTGAGTGCTGAGGAACTTGCCTGGCCTCGCCCGCAAGGCCGGCAAATAGTCATAGTCAGCTTACCGGTCTTTAAGCGGGCGCTACCGCTGCCTCCAGCAAAGTAAGGGTACCCGCCGTCGCATCCAGAAGGGCGTTAACTCCCAGAGGCAGCGTGGCCTGGGGGGCCAGGTGCCCGGCCGGCAGTCCGTAAAAGCAGGGGATGGACAGGGGCGCAATAATCCCGGCAATTACCTCCAGCGGGGTGCTGCCGGCGACCGCGTCTTCACACCCGCTGCAGCGACCGAAGACGATGCCGGCGGCGGCCTCCAGCTTGCCTGCCAGCCGGAGCTGGGTGAGCATGCGGTCGATACGGTAGGGCGCTTCGTCTACTTCCTCCAGGAAAAGTATTTTTCCCTGCGTATCGATCTCCAACGGCGTTCCCAGGGTGGCCGTAATCAGGGAGAGATTGCCGCCGGTGAGGGTCCCTGCGGCCCGGCCGGGGACGATGGTGACCGGCGGCAAACCCGCCAGCGGCGGGATACTGCCGGGTGGCGAGGCAGCTGTAATGGCACTCCAGAGGTTTTCCTGCGTATAGGCGGGTACTTCTTCCCCTCCCAGTTCGGGGTAGATCATCGGGCCGTGGAAGGTGACCAGGCCGGCCAATTTGTTCGCGGCCAGGTGCAGGGCGGTGATGTCGCTGTAGCCCACCAGGATTTTGGGGTGGGAGCGGATGAGGTGATAATCAATGCCGGCCAACAGCCTCAGGCTCCCGTAACCACCCCGGAGGCAGATAATGGCCCTGACCTCCGGGTCGCAGAACATACAATGCAGCTCCGCCAGGCGCCCGGCGTCGCTGCCGGCCAGGTAAGCGGGGCAGCGGGGTGCGTGAGCGGCGGCCATGACGGCCGCAGCCTCCATTGCCGGAGGGTGGTCGGGCTGTCCTTCCAGCGGCGCGGCGCCTATAAGCGTAGCAGCTGCCATCGCCCCTGGGTGCTGTGCCGCATTAACACCCGGGTTTAGCCCGGTCTCTGGGCCCGGACCGGGATGGTCGCCGGCGTTCCCGGCCGGAGATAGATTGACTGCCGCCGGGGGCGCCGCTCTGCCGGGCGGTGCCGGCGCGGTAACACCATCCCGCAGGAGCTGCTCCAGGTATTCCCCCGGGCGTACCCGGTAACCCTGGCGGTGCAGGAATTTGATCCCGCGGGCCAGGTAACTCCAATCCGCCAGGGGGCTGGCGGGGGCTATGATGCCGATGGTGTCGCCTTTTTTTAAGACAGGTGGTTTGACTACAGGCAACCCGGGCATAACGTGTCCCCCCTGGATAGATATTACGACAGGACCGCTTGAGAGGCCTGAGCTCCTTCGCCAATTGATGTTTGCCGCCGGCGGGTCCGTCTTTAAACATTATATGCGCCCGCTAAAATAAAAAACGGCAGGTTTTCGCTGCCGTTTGACCATATGGTTTGACCATACGAAGGTAAAGAGCGATTAACACTACAGCCCATCCTGCTTTCCGACCCCGAAAATTTTCTGGCATCAATACAGGAGAATATGCGATTTCCCGGTGTTACTTGCATATTAGAAGTTTACCAAAATGCGCTATTGCGCCCCTGCCTTCAGGCAGCTTTAGCCGCGGGAAGGCCCAGGCTGTAGTTTTAGTTACTTGAGGGTGATGCCATCGGCATCTTCCTGGGCGGAACCCCTGGGGACAAAGGTTTTGCAACAGGTTTCCTCCGAAGATTGTACCGGGGTGGTCGATATGGTACCGGCCATAGGGGCATCGACGTTCTGGGGCTGGGAATTGCTCATGGAGCTAGATGTTACCAGGATTTGGGACGCATTGCAGACATTGCCGCTGGACCAGTAATGGCAATTGTTGACACTGCAGGTAATACGGGGCATAAAAAGCACCTCCGAGTTAATATATTCGACAATGTAACTGCTCAGGCCACCACTATTTTAAAAGCCACCCTGGCGCTACCTGCCGTCGGGATCACGAACCCGTCCAGCCATCATATCAGCTTTCCCGGTTTGCTATCAAGATGACCGCCAGGTAGGCTGAGCAGTTACTCGACAATAAAAAATATCCCCCGGCAGCAGTCCTTTTATGCGCCTGCCGATAATACCTTGTATAGTGATCCCGCAACTTGCCAAAAATGGTTTGAGAGGGTATTATAATGATGTGGAATTACTACGGGCACTGGAGCATGGGTTTCGGGATGCTGGTGTGGCTGGTCCTGGTTATCGGTCTTCTGGCGCTGGCGGGGTACGGCCTGGTAAGCCTGTTTAACCGCCGCCCGGGGCCGCAACCGGTCACGCAGCCGGATGCCCGGGAGATTTTAAAGGCACGCTACGCAAGGGGTGAAATAACCACCGACGAGCATAACCGCATCCGTGAGGAACTAAAAGAGTAACAGGTCAGGGAGCCATTCGGGGTGGCCGGGCCGCCACTATCGAACCTCCCACCTCCAACCTCCAACTTCTCATATCTAATTTCGGAGGAGCCGCTCATGGCAGCGCGCTGTCTCCAGCGAACGGGAGAAAATGAGAGCAGGCAGGCCCAGCACTCAACTCAGTAATATCGCGACTTGTAAATAAAAACTATCATAAATGTATACCCGCTAAAGATCAAGCCACCCAAAGCTGAGTGCTGGTCTCCCGCTTCTCACCTCCCACCTCACACATCTGTCTACGGGGGTGGATTGCAGTGCGACGTCAACTTGGCAGTGACGCCGGCTTAACGGCACGGATGTTTTTTACCATGTTTTTGCTGGCGGCTGTATACCTCTTTTTCCTGGCCGTTCTCTGGCAGGCCGGAGTCGGCTATTCAGGGCTGATCATTTTTGTAGCCATTATGCTCGGTGTACAATACTATTTTTCCGACCGCATGGTGCTCTGGTCGATGGGCGCCCGCGAGGTTTCTCCCCGCGAGGCACCGGAACTTCATACCCTGGTGGAGAGGCTGGCGGCCCTGGCTGACCTGCCCAAACCGCGGGTCGCTGTTGTCCCGACCTCCATGCCCAACGCCTTTGCTACCGGCCGGAACCCCAAAAACGCCGTCGTGGCGGTCACCAGAGGCATCATGGAGCGCCTTACCCCGCCGGAGCTGGAGGCCGTGCTGGCTCATGAGATGAGCCATATCCGCAACCGCGATATGACCGTCCTCACCCTGGCCAGCTTTTTTGCCACGGTAGCTTCCTTTATAATGCAAAACTTCTTCTACTTCGGCGCCTTTGGCGGCCGCGACCGGGAAGGGAGCAATAACACCATGATTGTTTACCTGGCTTCGATGGTGGTGTGGGTAATCAGCTTCTTCCTTATCCGCGCCCTGTCGCGCTACCGGGAGTTCGCCGCCGACCGGGGCGCGGCCATCCTCACCGGCTCACCGGGACAGCTGGCCTCAGCCCTGGTGAAGATCAGCGGCAGCATGGCCCGCATCCCGCAACGGGACCTGCGCCAGGCCGAGGCCTTCAACGCCTTTTTCATTATCCCGGCGGCTGCCGGCGGTAACAGCCTTATGGAGCTCCTATCCACCCACCCGTCCCTGCAGCGCCGCCTGGATTATCTGCGCCGCCTGGAGCGGGAAATGGAGGACCGGCGGTGAGCTTCCTGGATGCCCTGTTGGGGCGGACGCGGGTACCGCCGGCCCGGACCGAGCCCCTCTTTACCCTGAGCACAGCGGTCATCACCCTGGAAAGTGACCTCGGCTGGCACCCGGGCGGCCGCGCCGGGGTGGTTTTACGGCCGGCCGCGGACAGCCTTTATGCCGGGGCGCAGGAGGAAACCAGGGAGCTGGTATCCCTGGCGGCGCAGGAAATGGCCAGCGGGGTAGAGGTTAAAAAGGATGAGTTCGGCTACCAGTGGCTGCTCTTTGCCGACCGCGACTGGGAAGACCTGGTGGCTCTGGCGCATATGGCCGGCCAGAACCTGAAGGAGAATGGGGCCGGCGACCGCTTGCTGGCAGCGGTTTTCCGCCTGGAAAAAGAGGGACAGGTCCTTTACCTGATCTTCAGCTACAAGCGGGGGGCTTTTTACCCCTTTATCCCTGTTAATGACCGGGAGAAGCAGCGGGATAACGCCAATGAGATGCGCCTGGCCGCCCTGATGGAAAGAGAGCTTCCCTGGGAGAAGGATATGGCCCGCTGGTACCCCCTGTGGGGCTGCCCGGTATGACGGTAGAAAGGGGTGCCGAAGGACCGGCCCGCCGCCCGGGTGACGTTGGGCCGAAAGCCATCGCGAGTGATTTTACGCCCATCTGCCACGCGGGTGACCCGGCACATGGCAGAAAGCCGCCCTCCACTTTGCGAAGATGTTCGGACTTAAGGGACTAACGAAAGGAGCTTTTGCTAATGGGCATCCTGTCACGCATGTCAACTATCTTTAAATCCAAGATGAACCGCGTCCTCGATGCGGCCGAAAACCCCCAGGAAACCCTGGAGTACTCCTTTGAACGCCAGCGGGAAATGCTCCAGAACGTCAAGCGCAACCTGGCCGATGTGGTGGCCTCCAAAAAACGCCTGGAACTCCAGGCCATTAAGCTGAAAGACAACCTGCAAAAGCTGGAAGGCCAGGCGCGCCAGGCGCTGCAGCTGGGCCGGGAGGACCTGGCCACCGCCGCCCTGGAGCGGAAAGCCGCCATCCAGCAGCAGCTGGACGGGCTGGAGGAGCAGATCAAAGGCCTGGAAGGCGAGCAGGAGAAGCTGGCGGCTGTAGAGGCCAAACTCCAGGCCAAGGTGGAGGCCTTCCGCACCAAGAAGGAAGTCATAAAGGCGCAGTATTCGGCCGCCCAGGCCCAGGTGAAGATCGGCGAGGCGGCTACCGGTCTCTCCGAGGAATTGGCCGACGTTTCCCTGGCCATCCAGCGGGCGGAAGACAAGACCGAGAATATGCGGGCGCGGGCGGCAGCTATTGATGAGCTGGTCGACTCCGGCGTGCTGGACGATGCCCTGGAAACCGGGGACCCCCTGGAGAGGGAGCTGCAGCAGGCCGGCGCCAAAACCCAGGTCCAGGTCGACCTGGAACGCTTGAAGAGAGAGGTGGGTCAAGCTTGATTATCCGTATCGCTACTGAAGGCCAGTACCGGTTGGAGGGCGAAGCATTGAGCGCCCTCGACCGCCTGGACGACCAGCTGCTGGACGCCCTGGAGGCAGACAACCGGGAGGAATACGAGAGTAATTTCCGGGAAGTACTGGCCCTGATCCGCGGCCGCGGCAGTCGCGTCCCCGACACGGAGCTGGTGGAATCCGACCTTATTCTGCCGGCACCGGATACTACCTTTGATGAAGCGCGCAGCCTCTTTGACAGCTACCCGCGGCAGCTGAGTTAAATTCGGGTACGGAGGTACCGGGGCTGATACCGTCAGATTTTGGCTGACTTTACCTTTTTAGTTTTAATCGCGTGGCATTTGTCCACATCGAGTGCAGATAACGCTTGCTGTCCCGGTGGTACCAACAGTAGCATCCACACGGTGCAGGCAGCCTTGCGAGGTACCGGCATTCCCATATCCCGGTGCTACCAACAGTAGCATCAACCCCCATACCGCCAGCGCGGCACCAGTAGCAGGATGAAAAGAGCAAGTAAAAAAAGCAGGTTGCTTCAACAGCAGCCTGTTTTTTACTGGTTCCGACAGGATTAATATGTTATAATAGTAAATAAATGGCATACTGTAACGGCGATATGGATTTACGCCGCCTGTCCGCCTTATACGATTGCCAGGGTAGACACCATGCCGCCGTCGCGGCACCAGCAAAGGGATGAAAATGGCAGTATTGCAGGCGGGGTGAAGCAGGCCGCTGGAGGGTGCATTTTTAAGCCTTCGAGNNTGAGGCCCTCGGAAACAGCGCGGCCCCATGTTTCTCGGCCCGCGGGCTTAAGTATGCCGTGCCCGGGGCCTGCGGAGCGAGTCCAAGGATTAAGGGCGAGAAGTTGCGCCTGAAGGGAACCTGCTTCACCCCAGGTACGGCGGCGCAGGCGGGACGCTATTGTACCAATCAGGCAAACTAAATATCAGGGGAGATGAGAAACATGCGTAAAACCAGTTTAGCCGGGCTGATCCTGTTTTTCATGTTCCTGCCCTGGCAGGTGGCCTGGGCCGGGCCCACCAGTGGAGGGTTACTGGGTTTATTGCCGCCGGAAGCCCGCGAGGGCAGGTTGACCCGCGGCGGGTTTGCCGTGATGCTGGCGGCGGCGGCTAACCTCAAAGTAGAGGCAGCGGTCGCAAAGCTACCCCGGGATGTGCCGGCCGGCAGATGGTATGCCCCGGCCTTGCAGGGCCTCTGGCAGGAAGGTATGATTTACGGCTACCCCGGCGGTGCCCTGCGGCCGGAACAGGAAATAACCACCCTGGAGGCGGTTATTCTTACGGCGCGGGTCCTGGGGCTGCCGAACGAGATCAGCGCCCCGCCCTCAGAACTGCAACCCGGAGATATACCCTATGGCTTTAACCAGTATGCCTTTTTCCATCGCCAGGGGTTGCTGCCGCCGGGAGCGCCGGGGGCTATCCTGACACCGGCGGCGGCGGCAGATTGGCTGGCAGCGGTCTTTGGCTCGGAAATCGAAGCGAAGAACCTGATGGATAAATGCCGCCAGGCGCTTTCCCGGCGGCAGGGTATTGCCACCACCGGGGAGGCCGTTATCAGCTTCCACAGCCGTCCGGGCCTGCCTGCCACCATGGAGTTAGACCGGTTGACCATCAGGGGGAGGATTAGCAATGAGGTTCTCCTGCCAGCGCGGTTGCGCCAGGTGGCCGCTATGGAGCTGGAGGGCCGGCGCAGCCTGGTGATTGAACAGGTGGCCGCTGATGGCAACCTCTACCGCCGGGTAACGGATAGCGCCGGCCAGCCCGGCAGCGGCAGCTGGCAGCATTTACAGCTGGCACCCGATGTTCCCCTGTTGATGCGCCAGCAGCAGAACCTGGGGCTGCCGGCCGGTATTTACCCGCATCTCCACTACCGTTCCCTGGGTCGCTACAAGATCGCCGGCCGGGAGGTCCTGGGGATCAGCTTTTATACCCGCCTGAACCAGGCCGGTACCATTACCGACTTTCTGCCTGCGGCAGCCCTGAGCAACACTATGGCAGCCTTTTTGGACCAGCAGGGTGGAGTAATCCGCGCCTTTTCCTACTGGGGTTTGATCTATGTCGACCCGGCAACCCTGCTGCCGGCCCGGAGCGATTTGAACCTGGTCCTTACCTTTGCGCCGGCGTCAAAGGGGCGACCGGCGCCGGTGACGGCTATGGAGATGCGCTATCGGGTCGATAAGTATGCCTACGACGACATCCGCATTGATTTACCGGTGGCGGCGGCGCCGGTAAAGTGATACTAACAGGAGCAGGCTGGCGATAGCAATTCGTGGTAGTGCCGGCAGTGGCATTGGTCGGGGGAGGAGATAATAGTAGGAGCAGGCTGGCGACACCAATCCCACCGGACGCTGTCTTTTGGCTCTTCGCTGTTTCGTGTGGGTAGAACAATTTTCTTGCGGCCGCCCTTGACATGGAGCCTCGCACCCGTGTTTCTAAGGGGCAAGGACAGGCTAGCTTCGCTCGCTGCCCCTTGCCAAATCAGGCTAACACGGGCATTCTCCATGTCAAGGGCCTCCGCTTCGCTTCGGTGAACGGCCGCTAAAAGGAGAACAAAAAAGTGGTTACCCACACGTAATAGCAAGGAGCCTGTCTTTTTTTCGCTAACGAATACGCTTCTTCAGCAACCGCAGTAAACCGAACACTACCACAACGCCGATTACGCCTATCAGTACGGCGTTTTGATAGTAGCCAACCATTCTGGTAACCAGGGGCCAGGCTGTTCCCAGGGCGGCGCCGATACCTGTCAGGAGAATGTTCCATATCAGTGAACCAACCGTGGTATATACCAGGAAAACCCAGAAATTCATATGCACCAGACCGGCCGGGATGGAGATCAGGCTGCGCATGATGGGGATCATCCGGCAGAAAAAGACAGTCCAGACGCCATAGCGGCGAAACCAATCCTCAGCCCGCTGGACATCCCGCTCATCGGTGGTCAGAAAGCGGCCATACCGCCTTACAATACGATAGATCCGCTCCCGGCCGAACCAGTGCCCGACCAGGTACAGGGCAAAGGACCCCAATACCGAACCTATCGTAGCAGCAATAGTCACACCCCAAATGGTTAAAGTGCCGCGCGTCGTCATAAAGCCGGCAAAAGGCAGCACAATCTCGGAGGGGATCGGGGGGAAGAGATTCTCAATTAAAATGATCAAGACGATCCCGGGGTAACCAAAAGCTTGCATAATCTGAGTTGCCCAGTCCATGATTACACTCCCTGTTTTCTTTTCCTTACAAAACGGCACCCTGTCTTCGGGAAACAGGTCCACTACCAATATTATTTTAAGGACGACCGGTTTATAGATGCCAGCAAGTCCGGGCTCCACTACTAATATTATTTATTGTAACAGGTAATATTGCCCCTTTCCAGCAAAAACATAGAAGGACGGCAAAATCGATATCGAAAAGCTGCCGCAGTAGAGGAGATAGTTCCAGGACCGTAAACTCCAGGGGCCGGTGCGCAAGTACCGGCCCTTCTTTAGTGCTGATACATCAAAAAGCGCGCCAACCATTGTCTGATGATGGCTTTGACCTGCAATTCCCGCCATCAAAGCTTATAGCACCATCCCCTCTATGCCTTATATGGCGCCATGTCTGTCATTCATGCTCAGCAATGCCTGGCCTTTACGCCCGGGCTTTTTTACGGCCGGATATCCTTCTCTTTTAGTATGACTTAGTTGGATAAGCCCGTATCAAACTAATTTGGCGTCATATCGCCGTAAATGCTCTTTGACAGCGTCCTTGTCGGGAAAGTTTTCATGCACCAAAGCCAGATGCTCACGTATCAAACCGATCCCCCGCCGCATTACCCTGGCCGCCAGAAGAGGCGGCACGTCGTAAAGGTAAAGGATCAGGGTAGCGTGGAAATCTGAAACATAACGGTCAATGGCTTCCGGGCTGTGGTGCATCAGCCGCGCAATCTCCTGATTGAGCATGCCCTGCAGGTGTAACTGGATGATGCGGCGCTTGTGGGTCAGCTTGCGGCCGGCGTCATGGACGCTTCCCGGCGTCGGTAATATAAGGTCATGCTCCTGTTCATAAGCTGTGATGAGGTCAGCGACGGTTCTTTGCTGGCGCATCACCAGGAACCCCAGGTCGAAGGTGGACAGGAGGGCGGACTGCAGATAAGCCTCCGTGGCCATACGCGCAATCATCTGCTGGTGGGTGCGGTTGACCATAGCTATGTTCAGGTGAGGGTCAGCAAAGACGGCCAGCTCTGGCAGCGTATGCAAGGTCACAATAACCGGCACTTGTTTTCTGAAGGCAGTGGCCTTCTCAACCTGCTGGCGGTCACCGCAGGCGATGCCGATCCATACCGCCTGGCCAGGTTGAAGGGCGCAGGTTTTGGGGCAGTACTGCTCCCGCAGCCGGGCCAGTGCTTCCAGGATGGCATCTGCCCGTGCCGGGCTGCAACCCTCTTCCTGGCACAGGAAGCGCAAGATACTGTCTTTTACCTCCGGCGGTACGAACCCCTCCACGTCTGTACGCACCAGGGGATGGCATCCTAACAGGCAGGGATTGATCTCACCGCGGGGAGCAGTATCCGGAGTCCGTTTTACGTCTGGAAGCGACCGGCTACCCCTGGCACCCCGCCTGGGTAAAAGTTGACGCCCCGCTATCAGGCGGTAGACATCTTGCATGGTGGCAGCAGGGTCATGAGCCTGCAGGCGTGAAAGGGCCAGTTGCTGCATCTGGCAGGAAACTGCCGCGTACTTCTTGCCGGCCACTAGCTCTGCTGCCCCTGCGGGTGTCAAAAGGGGCAGGGTGACCTTTCCTCCATGGTAAGAGACCAGCACCTCGCCCGGATGGACCCGCTGGATACCGACCCCCGCCTCGAAGGTCTCCATGCGGGTGTTGAAATCAGCTACCAGGTGCTCTGCCAGCCAGGACTCGCGGCTGAAGTCAAACCGTTCCCGTAACAAGGACTTCTGGGCATTAACAAGGTTCTTCTCACGAAGGGGCAGGTAAGGCGAATACCCCTTCGTACCCGTAACAGCATCCCCTCCTTCAGGTAATATACCTCCATTTATGTCAGAAACTGTTACCTCAAGCGATTTTTTTTAGCCGTCTCGGTACGGTGAAAGACGTTCCTGATCAACTGCAAACGCCAGGCATACTCGGGCCGGTCGTACTCGCGGTAGAGGGCGAGATGGGTCTCCACCAGCTTCATGGAACACCGCATAGCCTGGCGGATGAGGGGGGCGGGCATCCCCCGGTCGGCCAGCACGACCACGGCCGAGAAAGCGCGGATATACTCCTCAATGCTGGCGTAGGAATGGCCGGTACGGTTCTTGATTTCCGTCTCGGTATAACCCTGGAGATAGAGAGCAACAATCTGGCGCACGTGGGTCAGGCCGGGGCCGATATCCATCACGTTGCCGCGTAAGGGTAAAACCACTTTAGGATTGGCCTGCAGCAGCCGCTGGATTACCCCTACCTCCACTCCCAGGAGGAAAGCGATGTCCGCCTGGTTCAGGCAAGCCCCCTGGGCGCGGGCCGTAGTGGTAAGGCGTAACAACCTGCCCCACTTGAGGGCCATCACCGTATCCGCGGTGACGTACTGGGTATCTTCGGGTGCATAGAGGGGTAAGCACACCGGTACCAACCGGCATTCGTTAAGCGGCTTACCCGGCGGCTCGTCGGCCGCCACGGCGTAGTACACCACCTCGCCAGGCTTTCTCTCCTGGGCCACCTGCCGGGATTGGCAGTCTTCCAGCATCGCCAGGTAGGCCGCCGCTTTGGCGGGAGAAAACCCGAACCAGTGGCGCAACTCGTCCCGGAAACCCCGGACGGAATCTCCTGCCGGGCAGGGGAAGCGGTAGAGCTCCTGGCCCAACCGCTCGCCCAGGCGTCGTAACACCGGATTAGCGGCTTTAGTAGCTGCCTGCCAAAGGAGCAGCCACTCGGCAGCCAGTTCCGGCGGCAGGCCTAACCGCCGGGCGGCGTCTTTCAGAGCCACTCCCTGCCGGCACAACTCCCCCAGGGCGACAAAGTCCAGGGTGAGGTTATGCCAGGCCACCGGCGAGTACCACAGTTCCCGGCATACCACCTCTGCCGGTGTCTCTGCCAGGTATAGCTTAAGCGCGTAGGTGGCCCTAAAGTGGACCATCTGCTCCCGGTAACACCGGCTCTGGCCGGCCAGGGGCAGGCGCACCCCCGCCTCCCACAGGGGGAGTAACCGTTGCCGGTTGGACTTGGCCACCCGGTTGGTAAAGAGGGACAGGGTAGCCGGGGGGAAGTGGGCGCTCTGGAAGTAGGCCTCCTCGATGAACCGGACCAGGCGAGCGTTTTGCAGCGCCTCCAACCCGTCCCGCTGGTAAAGCACCAGGTCGTCATAGGTGAAAAGGGACAGCACCACGGCAACAGTACCGGTAATATGCCCGCGGCGGTGGCAGTCCCGGGCCGGTAGTTGCACCACCACCTGCTCGTCTGCCGCACCCGAGGCGGTGGCGACCAGGAAACGGTCGGCCCGCTGGGCCAGCAGTTCCGCCTCGGCGGAAGACAGGCCGAAGCGTTCCCGGCTCTCCGCCACCAGCCAGGCCAACCGGGACTTGGCCGCGACGGACTGGACATGGGCTAAAACCTTCTCCCGGAAAGACTTGGGACGGCCCATCAAGCATCACCCCCCCTACCAGGGTGCGGAAAGACGGCCACTTTATCGAGCGGCCCCGGTAGGGGCCGGAACTCCAGTCGCCCTACGGGCTCCTTCCATCCGGCCCCTACCGGCTGCCTCCTCCCCCACCTGGTTATCGTTACCACCACTATACCAGGTGCGAGGAGGGTTGTCCAAGGAGAAACAGACTAGCCTTCGTGAGAAACCTTTGTTAAGGGTATGTGCGATCAGCGTAC
>DFYS01000093.1 GCA_002383405.1 Moorella sp. UBA4076 | reverse complement strand
GAGCCTTTACCGGTCCTGGCAGCGCAGCTGGGCAACGACGCCGGCATTATCGGCGCTGCTTATCTGGCCCGCAGTACAGCTAAATTGTAAACTGTATAATGGCAAGGCTTCTGGCTGAGGCGATTTCGAAGGTGGCAGCCATAGCGTAAGGTGTACCCGGGCGAAGGCCGCTGTTACCAGGGCATGCTCCGCAGACTTACGTGCCAATTACAGGAGCAGCCCCGGCATTTTTTACGGCGTTAAATGGTTGCTGTCGAACAGGGTTAAATAAGGTGGCAGGGAGTGAAGATATAGTTATGAAAAAAATCAAAGTCCCCTGCGGGGAAGGATACCTGACAGGCAATTTGCCGGCGAACTTAAGAGTACACGAAATAGTTCTCCAGGAGGTGGCCGGGGTACCGGACGCGGCGGCCGAGATTCGCCGCGCCCTGGAGAACCCCATCGGTAACGGCGGGGTGGAGGAACTGCGGGGAGCCCGGCGGGTGGTCATCGTTGTCAGCGATTTGACGCGCCCGGTGCCCAACGCTGTGATCTTACCGGTGTTGCTGGAGAAACTGAACGCCATCGGTATCAGCGATGACCAGATTACCATCCTGGTGGGGGCCGGGTTGCACCGGCCGGCGCCGCCGGAGGAATTCCCCCTGATTGTCGGCTATGATGTGGCGGCCCGGGTCAGGGTTATCAGCCACGACGCCTATGCCCCCGGAGTGCTGCAGCAAGTCGGGGTTTCCCCGCTGGGGACGCCGGTCTGGATCAACCGGCACTACCTGGAGGCTGACGGCCGTATCCTTATCGGGATGATTGACCCCCACCAGATCGTCGGCTACAGCGCCGGGGCCAAAGCTCTGGTCATCGGTTGCGGCGGCGAGGCCACCATCCGCGCCAACCACGCCCACCTGGTGGAACCGGAAGCTACCATGGGGCGGGTGGAAGGCAACCCGGCACGGGAGGATATCGATGCCATCGGGGGCATGGTGGGCATCAACCTGATTATCAATGTCGTCCTCAACGGCCACAAGGAAATCGTCCGCGCCGTGGCCGGACATTACCTGTCAGCTCATCGCGCCGGCGTTGCCGCTGCCCGCAAGGTCTGCGAGGTGCCGGTGGCGGAGAAGGCCGACCTGGTTATCGCTTCCCCGGGCGGTTTCCCCAAGGATATCAACCTCTACCAGGCGCAAAAAGGCCTGGCCCATGCTACCAGGGTGGTGCGGGAAGGCGGTACAATCATCCTGGTCGCTGAGTGCCGGGAGGGGGCCGGGGAGGAGCGTTTTATCGCCGGCATGCAGGCTGGCAGCAGCCCGGCGGCGGTTATCGAAGCTTTCCGCAGCCGGGAATTCCAGATGGGCCAGCATAAGGCCTTTCTCTGGTGCCGCTCTCTACTTCAGGCGCGGGTAATCCTGGTTGGTGACGGGGTAGACGACGACCTGGCGCGGACGGTGATGGTCCGCAAAGCCCCGGACCTGCAGGCAGCCATCGATATGGCCATGGAGGAGTCACCGGCAGCAACGGTGGCCGCTGTACTACCTAAAGCCAATTCGACCATACCTATGGTTAGTAATGAGAGGGGCACTGCATGACAGCGGGCCATTTTCAGCGAACGAGAGAAAACAGAGGCAGGCCAGCTCCCGGTACGCAACTATTAGTGTGTTGCAGTACTGACGCATCTAAATCGCGCTAAACCCTGTCCACCAAAGGTTAGCTTCTGGGGTTTGTGCGATAAAACTTTGCGCACGTCGCCCCGGACACCTTCATCAAGGCTACGTCTACGATTCATATGTCAGTATTGATTTTGTTGCTTAAGTAGAAAAACGTCGTAAGTTATTGTGCAGGCAGTTAAACAGGCGTGGATTTAAGTACCGGGCCTCCTGCTTCTATTCATGGGGACACAGGGGGTATATATCAAGTGCAAGTTCATCTGCAGGTCTGGTTAAACGATCAACAACTTCAGGTGCCAGGAGATACTACTGTAGCCACCTTGCTCGAACGTAACTACCCTGAAAATAGCGTTCTTGCAAAACAGTATGCTGGTCTACTGGGGTGGGGCAGGTTCCCTCCGGNNAGGGCCTCATCCGCTCTTTGAATTAAGGCTGCAAATGCGCCCTTCGGGAACCTGCCCCACCCCTCAACCTCACCCAATACTGCCATTTTCATCCTTTTGCTGGTGCCGCTCGCAGGCGGCATGGGCGTCTGCTCAGGCTGCCATCTTTAAGCCTCCTTAGCGCTGCCTGCCATCAGGATTATAAACCCGTTCAGCCATATACAGGTTTCCGGGCTATTGCTGTTAGGCTGACCGCCAGGCAGGCTGAGCAGTTACGCTCGAACAGCAGAGTTTACTTACGCCCATTGCTACGGTGGCCGTCAACGGCAGATTGCTGCCGCGGCAGGAGTGGGACCGACCGCTCCAGGATGGGGACAGGGTGGAAGTCGTCAGCATGATGGCAGGCGGCTAAAAAGAGGAAAAAGCTACTCAGTGGCGAACTCTGGAAATAGAGGCAGGAGGCAGGAAGCAAGAGGGTCGTCGGAACCTGGCCACCCCTCACCCTCACCCAATACTGCCATTTTCATCCTGTTGCTGGTGCCGCGTTAGCGGCACGGGCGTCTGCTCATGACAGCGTGCTGTTGCAATCGAATGGGAGCAAACAGGGGCGGGCAGGCTTTAGTCTGAAACCGGTGCAGCCGTTTTCTGCAAGCCTTCTACCTCTCAACTCCCGCATCCCACATCATATTACGGAGGAAACCCCAATGTCTTTACCCGGTAATTTCCTGGCCGCCGGGATCGGCAGCCTGCCTTATCAGGAGCCCGGCCCGGCTCTGGACCTGATCTTTAAAAACATGCCTTTTATACCTCACTGGCCGCAATTGCCCAAAAGAGGCCACCAGGAGCATTTTGTCTACCAGAGTTTGTACCCTCTGGTGCGCCTGGGGCTGATTAACGAGCAGCCGGGGGTGATGCCGGTCTTTACCGATGCCGGCGCGGCCTGGGCCGATCACCTGACGGCCTTTTACAGCCTTTACCTGGAGGCCGAGGCTGGCAGTGAAGAGGCACTGGCGGCCTTTGCCATCCCGCGGCAGGCCGGTGCCGGTTTTTATGCCTTGCTTGATTATCTGGAGCATAACGGCCCCGCTGCGGCCCGGTTCCTGAAAGGGCAGGTGGCCGGTCCGGTGACCGCCGGCCTCTATTTAACCAGCAGCTCCGGGCGCAGCGCTTTTTATGACCCCCAATTGCAGGACCTTATCGTCAAAACCACGGCCATGCAGGCNNGATGATCCGGCCCTGGCTGCCTACGGTACTTCTACCCATATAGCCCTGCAGCGTGACGAGCTGGTGACAGCCCTGGCCGAGGTTGTAGCGGGGATTGAGGCCGGCGGTGGTCTCCCCGGGGCCCATTCTTGCAGCGGCATTGAATGGACCGTCTTTTTTGAGGCCGGTTACCGGGTTGTCAGTTTTGACGCCTACAACTATTTTACCTCTCTGCAGGTTTTTGCCCCCGACGTCGCCGCCTTCATGGAAAAGGGTGGAGTGCTGGCCTGGGGGATTGTCCCTACCTGGGAGCAGGCCTGGCAGGAGACGGCCGCCAGTCTTACTGCCAAACTGGAAGGGGAGATCCAGGAGCTGGCCCGGCGGGGTGTGGACCGGGAGCGTCTTCACCGCCAGGCCCTGGTGACGCCCTCATGCGGTACCGGCGTCCTGGAGGTCGAGCTGGCGGAACATATCTATCGTTTAACGGCCGGCGTGGCTGGATTAATAGGCAACAGGCAGTAAAAGACCCCGCTTATCCGCCTTTCCCGCCAACCTCGTCAGCGCATCAATTGCCATCTCCCATGTTACATCGGCGGCGTAGCTGTACTTCTTCTGATACCGCTGCCACAAGTCGGTTATAATGACGCTGGCAGATCGAACCTATATTCGAGAAAGAGGGGGCGCAAGAGCTCGCCAGAAGGAGCTAGCACCCGAAAAACAGCGAAAATATGTTCCATAAAGGCAAAAACTCTCCATTTTGGGGAGTTTTTTCTTTGCGGGCAGCAGGAATTTTTAACCTGGTGGCGAATATAAGTGGTATAAAGTGGGGCATAGTGGCATGAAGTGGCAAGAAAGTGGGTTACGAGCCCATGTTCATGGGGGAATACCAGCATAGCATCGATGATAAAGGGCGATTGATTATCCCGGCCCGCATTCGCGAGGAGCTGGGGGAGCGTTTTATCGTTACCCGCGGCCTGGACAACTGCCTTTTTGTCTACCCCATGAGCGGCTGGGCGGAGATGGAACAGAAGTTACGCAATCTACCCTTTACGCGGGCTGATGCCCGCGCCTTTGTCCGCTTCTTCTTCTCCGGAGCTACCGAATGCGAGGTCGACCGCCAGGGGAGAATATTGTTGCCGGGGAATCTGCGGGAGTACGCCCGCCTCGAAAAAGAAGTGGTCATTGTGGGCGTTTCCTCACGGGTAGAAATATGGAGCCGGACGCTTTGGGAGCAGTACTGTCAGGAGACGGCAAGCCAGTACGAATCCCTGGCGGAGAAGATCGTCGACTTTGACATCTAGGGTAGACACCCATACCACCGCGGCGGTACCAGCAGCAGGATGAAAATAGCAGGGTGTGGGATTTCAATCAGGAACTGGCGCAGCCNNCCACCTCTCACATCTATTTTCAGGGCAGTAGCTGATGACGGCGCGCTGCCACCACATCTCATTTACAGGGGAGCAGCTCACATTGGCAGACCGCCAGACGGGAGTCGGGAGTAAGGCCGATTTAAAACCTGGGACCGGCGCGGCCGGTCCCGCCAGGCCTTCCACTTCCAACCTCCCACTTCCCGCCTCTAATATGCCCTATATACACCAGCCGGTATTGCTGGCTGAGGTTTTGCAGCTTCTCGACCCGCAGCCCGGGGAGATCTTCGTCGACGCTACCGTAGGCGGCGGCGGCCACAGCGCCGCTATTGCACCCCGCCTGCTTCCCGGCGGCCGCCTGGTAGGGCTGGACCAGGATGCAGCAGCTATCAAAGCCGCCGGGGAACGCCTGGCGCCCCTGGGCGCGGCGGTAGAACTTATCCAGGCCAATTTTCAGGACCTGCCGCGGATTTTACCGCGCCGGGGCATCAGGGCCGTCGACGGCCTCCTTTTTGACCTGGGGGTTTCTTCCTACCAGCTGGACAACCCGGAGCGCGGGTTTAGCTACCAGGCTGAAGCCCCCCTCGATATGCGCATGACTCAGGGCCAGGAATTAACGGCGGCAACAATCGTCAATACCTGGTCAGAGGAAAAACTGACGGCTATTATCTGGCAGTACGGGGAAGAGCGCTGGGCCAAACGCATCGCCTCCTTTATCGTATCCGCCCGGCAGAAGGCCCCTATTACAACTACTACCCAGCTGGTAGATATCATCAAGGCGGCAATTCCGGCCGGGGCCAGGAGGTCCGGACATCATCCCGCCAAACGGACCTTCCAGGCCCTCCGGATTGCTATAAACGGTGAATTGGACGCCCTCCGCACGACCATGGAACAGCTCGATAAAATTTTGGCTCCCGGCGGGCGGGTGGGAGTCATTACTTTTCACTCCCTGGAAGACAGGATTGTGAAACAGGCTTTCCAGCGCTGGAGCGGCCGCTGTACCTGCCCGCCGGGGCTGCCGGTATGTACCTGTAACAGCCGGCGGCTGCTCGAACTGCTGACCCGTAAACCAGTAGCCCCTGCGGCGGCAGAGATTGCGGCCAATCCCCGCGCCCGCAGTGCCAGACTGCGGGTAGCCAGGCGGGTTCTAAAGGAAAAGGATGGTGAATAAGCTATGTTAGCGGCACCGCCCCAACAACTGCTCTACGAAGGAAATTTAGCCCGCCGGCGGGTACAAGTAGAGGAAAACAACCGGGCCCGCACCCGCTTGTCAGGCCGCTCGCGCCAAAAAATCCTGCTCCTGGGCCTGGTGTTGCTGGCAATTATCCTGGCCTTTGGGAAAACCTTTCTGGCGGTACAAATAGTAATAAAAGGATACGAACTGGACGCCTTAAAAGGGGAAATCACCACTATGCAAAGGGATAATGAAAGGCTACAATTAGAGGTAGCCCGTTTGAAGGCACCGGAAAGGGTGGCGCAGGTGGCCACGACCCGCCTGGGGATGGTGGAACCTGGTTCAGGGCAGCTCTATTATGTACCTGGCAAGGTTGCTCCCGGGCAGCAGGTACAGGTGGCGGCCCGGGAACCAGAAGCAGAGGGGACGGCAATAGCGACGCCGGAACGGCGGTCCTGGCTGGCAATCCTTTCCCGGGCTTTAGAAAACTGGTTGCAACCGGCGCACCTGGCGCGGGTAAACAGATAAAAAGCAAAGTAACTGCGCAGCCTGATGGCGGTCAAGATGACAACAAAAACCCGCGAATCCTGCCCGATGGCCGGCCGGGTTCGTGCCCATGATAGCAGGCAGGGAAGCCAGCGTTATTGCGGCTCGCGAATAGCGGTGGCCTGAGCAGTTACAAAGTAAAAAGCCCATGCCGCTGGCGTGCCATCAGCACAAGATGGAAGTGGCAGTATAGAAATCTCACATCTCACCTCTTACTTCACGCTTCTATTCTCAGGGTTACCGGCAAGGGGTGAAGGGGATGCAAACCGGTATCAATATGCGTAAGCGGATGGTATTTGTTTTTTTTATTTTAGCACTGGGCCTGGTGACAGTCCTTTTACGGCTGGCCTGGCTGCAATTCGTCCGCGGTGGGGATTTGCAACAAAAAGCTGTGGATAACCGTCTCAATATCATGCCGGTGGCAGCCCAGCGGGGGATTATCTACGACCGTAACCGCCATGAACTGGCCATTAGCGTGGCCACCGATTATATCGGCGCTTTCCCGCCGGAGATCAGGGATTCAGGCCGGGCGGAAGAAATAGCGGCCAAACTGGGAGCGATCTTAGGCCTGCCGGCGGATAAAATCCTGGCGCAGATTACCCGTAACACCGGTTTTGAATTTATTGAGCGCCAGGTGGAGTTTGCCAAAGCCCAGCAAGTGAAGGAAGTAATCAAGGAAGCGAAACTACCGGGGATTGAGGTAGTACCGGAGAGCAAGCGCTACTATCCCAACGGCCCCCTGGCGGCTCATATCCTGGGTTTCGCCGGCATCGACAACCAGGGTCTGGAGGGCCTGGAAGCCATGTACGACGGGGAACTGGCCGGGGAAGCCGGCAAAATTGTCATCGAATTCGATGCCCTCGGGCATGAGATCCCCCGCGCGACCCACCGCTATATACCGCCGCGCAACGGCCACAGCCTGGTCCTTACCATTGACCAGACCATCCAGTATATCGCCGAACGCGAATTGGACAAAATTGTGGCCAGCCCTACCAACCCCCGCAAGGCCAATATTATTGTTATGGACCCCCGCAATGGGGAAATCCTGGCTATGGCCAGCCGGCCGGCTTTTGACCCGAATAACTTTGATAAATTCCCCAATGACGTTTGGGGCAATCCCCTGGTGCGCGACGCCTATGAGCCCGGGTCGGCCTTCAAGATTATCACCGCCGCGGCAGCCCTGGAAGAAGGGGTGGTAAAACCGGACGACCGTTTCTACGATCCCGGCTATATCAAGGTGGGGCCGGACACTATCGGTTGCTGGCTGCCCGGCGGCCACGGCAGCGAAACCTTTGTTGAGGCTGTCAAAAACTCCTGCAACCCGGTTTTTGTGCAGATAGCTCTGCGCCTGGAAGAGAAGGAAGCCGGTCTTTTTTACGATTATATCCGTGCTTTCGGTTTCGGTCAAACCACCGGCATCGATTTAACGGGTGAAGGTACGGGGTTGCTGATACCGGCAAATGAACTCAAGCCCATCAACATTGCCACGATCGGCATCGGCCAGGGCATAGCCGTTACCCCCCTGCAGCTGGTCACGGCGGTAGCGGCGGTGGCCAACGGCGGCCAGTTGATCCGGCCGCACCTGGTCAAGGAGATCCTGGATCACAAGGGGGATGCGATCAAGAAAATCGAACCCGAAGTGGTACGCCGGGTTATTGCGCCGGCAACGGCCAGGCTCCTGGGGGAGATGCTGGAGAGTGTCGTCAGTGAGGGGACGGGGCGCAGCGCCTATATTCCCGGCTACCGGGTCGGGGGTAAGACGGGTACGGCCCAGAAGGCCGGTCCCGGCGGTTATATGGAAGGAAAGTATGTGGCTTCCTTTATCGGTTTTGCACCGGTAAATGATCCGCGCCTGGTGGTACTGGTAACCATTGACGAGCCGCAGGGATATCCTTATTATGGGGGAACAGTGGCCGCGCCCATTTTTCAACAGGTGGCGAGCGATGCCCTTCATTATCTCAAGGTACCGCCCCAGTATGACAGCCGCCAGCAGGAGCAGGCAGAGCCCCCGGCACCGGTCACCGTGCCCAACGTCGTCGGCCGGGACCTGGCAGCGGCGCGGGCGGAACTGGAGAAGGCGGGCCTGGCTGTTCGAGCGGAAGGCAGCGGCGGGCAGGTGATAGCTCAGGTACCCGGGGAGGGCGCGGTTGTACCGGCGGGGACCCATGTCATCATCTACCTCCAGGGGGATCCCGCCAGGCCGCAGGTACCGGATATCGGCGGCCTGCGGGTAACTGATGCAGCCGCAGTCCTGGAGGCCTATAACTTAGGCCTGGTGCCTGAAGGTACCGGCCAGGCCGCCAGCCTGGAACCGGCGCCGGGGACCACCGTCACCCCGGGCAGCAAGGTTAAGGTAAAATTCTTTGAACCTTCCCGGGAAGTACTGGGACCTTAGATAATAGCCCGGCGCCCGGCGCCGGGCTAACCATTACCAGGTTAAATTACCATCCGGTGGTAAAAATATAGGTAAAACCTGTCGCATGACATTTACAAAGGATTTTCATAGCGGCAGGCTGATACCAGCGAACGAGAGAAAACGTGAGCGGGCAGGCTTGAATCTGTCCAGCACTCAAACCAAGCAATAAAGGCTTGTTCATACGTAACCTGAGCATCGGTAATAGCCTGCTTGGGGGTTTAATGAGCCGGGGTTGAGTGCTGGAAAGTCTCTGACCTCTCACCTCTCACCTCCCACTTCCCACATCTCATATACGGAGGTACCAGGCCTTGACTCTGGCCGAATTGGCAGCGGGCTTAAATGTGAAAGATAGCGGTGGTAACCAGCAGGTTTCCCTGGCGGGACTGCAATATGATTCCCGCCGGGTGGAACCGGGTTTTCTTTTTGTAGCCATCAGGGGCTTTAAGACCGACGGCCACCTTTTTATCGGCGATGCCGTCGCCCGCGGCGCGGTGGCCGTAGCCCTGGAAGAGCCTCTAACGGCGGTCGCCGGGGCCGGCCGTATACCGCCGGTGGCCTGGGTCCAGGTGGATAACACCCGCCGCGCCCTGGGGTTACTCGCCGCCCGCTTTTACGGTTATCCCAGCCGGCGGCTGCGCCTGATCGGGGTAACAGGCACCAACGGCAAGACAACAACCACCCATCTCATCCAGGCTGTACTGGAAGCCGCCGGCCGGCCGGCCGGCCTGCTGGGTACGATCGGCAACCGCCTGGGAGACCAGATTCTGCCGGCCGTCCACACCACGCCGGAGGCCCTGGACCTGCAGGTTCTCCTGGACCGGCTGGTCAACCTGGGAGCGTGGGGAGCGGTGATGGAGGTGTCTTCCCATGCTCTGGCCCTGCACCGGGTGGCAGGGGCTGAGTTTGACGGCGCCGTTTTTACCAACCTGACCCAGGATCACCTCGATTTCCACCGCGACATGGAGGACTATTTCCACGGCAAAGCCCGACTGTTCCAGGAGCTTGGTCAGGGTGTCAAAAACGGGCCGAAATATGCGGTCATAAACGGCGATGATCCCTGGAGCCACCGCCTGGCGGCCCTGACCCCTGTGCCGGTGATCACTTACGGATGCAACGAAGGGGTCCAGGTGCGCGCCGGCGATATCCATTTAGAAGCCGGCGGTTTTACCTGTACGGTTACCTGGCCGGGGGGTGCGACCAGGCTGGGACTCGCCCTTACCGGGCACTACAACGTCTATAATGCCCTGGCGGCCTTTACGGTTGCCCTGCAGGAGGGCATCGATCCCGGCGTCGCTGCCGCCGCCCTGGCCGGCGTTAGAGGGGTACCCGGGCGCCTGGAGCCGATCAACCAGGGCCAGCCCTTCACCGTGGTGGTCGATTATGCTCATACTCCGGATGGCCTGGAGAATGTCCTGCGCGCCGCCCGCCAGGTTACCAGGGGAAGGCTGCTGGTTGTTTTTGGCTGCGGCGGCGACCGCGACCGCGGCAAGCGGCCGTTGATGGGCCGGGCCGCCGCGGAATTAAGCGATTACAGTATTGTTACCTCCGACAACCCCCGCAGTGAAGAACCGGAAGCCATTATCGCCGCCATTCTAGCCGGGGTGCGCGCAGTCCCCGGCGCCCATTACCAGGTAGAGGCTGACCGGCGGCGGGCCATTGCCGCCGCTTTTACCCTGGCCCAGCCGGGCGACATGGTGGTTATCGCCGGTAAAGGGCATGAAAACTATCAAATCCTGAAGGATAAGACCATACCCTTTGACGACCGCCAGGTAGCCCGCGAAGAGCTGGCAGCCCTCGGCTACAGGGGGGAGGAGCCGGCATGCTGAGAGCTACGGCAGCAGTAATTGCCGCCGTTACCGGCGGCCGCCTGGTGGCCGGCGATGCGGCCGCCATGGTCCAGGGAGTCAGTACCGACAGCCGCGCACTGAAACCGGGCATGGCTTTTATCGCCCTGCCGGGAGAACGTTTTGACGGTCACGATTTTATCGCCGCCGCCCTGGCCGGCGGTGCAGCGGTGATCATCGGCACCAAATTTGCCGGGGGACAGGTTGCCGGGCGGCGCCCTGATCAGGTTTTAATCCAGGTGGATGATACCCTCCAGGCCTTGCAGAGGTTGGCTGCGCATCACCGCCGGCAGGTTTTGCAGGGCCCGCTGATCGGTGTTACCGGTTCCAGCGGCAAAACGACGACGAAAAACCTGATAGCGGCTGTTTTGAGTCCTTCGATGAAACTCCTGAAAACGCCGGGGAATTTCAACAACGAAATCGGCCTGCCCCTGACCCTCCTGCGCCTGGACGCCGGCCACCAGGCGGCTGTCGTAGAAATGGCCATGCGCGGCGCGGGCGAAATCGCCGCACTGGCGGCTATCGCCCGGCCGACCATCGGCGTGATCACCACCATCGGCAGCACCCACCTGGAACGCCTGGGCTCGGTAGCCGCTATCGCCGCGGCGAAAGGGGAACTGCTGGCGGCCCTGCCCCCCGATGGCGCGGCGGTTCTAAACGGGGATAATGAATGGTGCCGCCGGCTGGCCGCCGGCTGTCCCTGCCGGGTGATCTTCTTCAGCGCCGGCGGCCGGGGGGAGGTTGGCGCGCGGGCAATCACCGCGATGGGTCTTAAGGGGACGGCCTTTACCGCCCTTTTGCCGGGCCGGGAAGTCCGGGTGCAGATACCGCTGCCGGGGCGGCATAATGTTGAAGATGCTCTAGCCGCCCTGGCGGTGGGTTATACCCTGGGTCTCGACCCTGGAGCCATGGCCCGCAGCCTGGCCGACTGGCCTGCTGAGCACCTGCGCCAGGAGCTGCGCCCGGGCCCGCGGGGCTGTCTGGTGTTTAATGATGCTTATAACGCCAATCCGGAATCGATGCGGGCCGCCCTGGAAGCCCTGACCAGTTTGCCGGGCCGCCGGGTGGCCGTCCTGGGGGCGATGCTGGAGCTGGGCGAGATGGAAGCAGAGCTGCACCGGCAGGTGGGGCGGCAGGCTGCGCGATTGAGTCTCTACCGCCTGGTAACCGTGGGCGCCCTGGGGGAGGAAATTGCCGCCGGCGCGGTGGCTGCCGGCATGCCGGCGGGACAGGTCTGTACCTGCACCGGCTATCGGGAGGCGGCGCGCTGCCTGCTCGACCTGGGAGCCGGGGATGTGGTCCTCTTTAAAGGTTCGCGGCGGGCGGGTATCGAAAATGTCCTGAGTGAATGGGAAAGCCTTGCCGGTGCCAGTACGCTGCAGGAACAGGGGTGAGGTAATGGGGGCGGCCATGACTGAAGCGCTGTTATCGCTGGGCCTGGCAGCAGGGATTACTGTTCTTCTGGGCCCCCTGGTCATCAAGATACTGCGGCGGTTTAAGGCCGGCCAGGCTATTCGTAGCGACGGCCCCCGCCGTCATCTGGCGAAAAGCGGTACGCCAACCATGGGTGGGATCCTGTTTTTGAGCAGCCTTACCATTGCCGCCCTGGTAATGGCTCCGCGGGCGCCGGTAATGCTTTCCGCCCTTATCCTGACCTGGGGTTTTGCCCTTATCGGCCTGGCCGACGACGGTTTAAAAGTGGTTTTGCATCGTCCCCTGGGCCTGTATGCCCGTCAGAAGCTGGGCGGTCAGCTGCTTCTCGGCCTGGTGGCCGGAGTGGCGGCTATGCTCTGGCTGGGCCGGGGTAGTAATATTCAGATACCCTGCAGCGGGATGACCCTGGAGCTGGGGTGGTCTTACCCGCTGCTGGCGGCACTGCTGCTGGTGGCGACCTCCAACGCCGTCAACCTCACCGACGGCCTCGACGGCCTGGCAGCCGGCATTACCCTGTGGGTGGCCCTGGCCTATGCTCTGATAGCGCTGGCTGCGGGCGAGCGGGAGATGGCAATATTTGCTATGGCCCTGGCGGGAGGATGTCTCGGTTTTTTGGCGTATAATTTCTATCCAGCGAAGGTTTTTATGGGTGATACCGGCTCTCTGGCTCTGGGAGCCGCCATTGGCTTCCTGGCCATTATGACCCGGACGGAGCTGGTGCTGCCGGTCATCGGCGGGGTTTACGTCATCGAAACCCTTTCGGTGATCCTGCAGGTAATTTCCTTTCGCCTTACCGGCCGGCGCCTTTTTCGCATGAGCCCCCTCCACCACCACTTTGAACTGTCGGGCTGGCCGGAAACCAGGGTCGTGCTCTTTTTTTGGGCCCTGGCGATAGCCCTGGCCGCGGCCGGCCTCTATATCTTAACGCTTTAAAAGCCCGCAGGACGCTATTTACGGAGGAGCCATTCAAGGTGGCACGCCGCCGCCACGAACTATGAAAATGTTGTTACTGGGGAGGGGTGAGGCAGGTTCCCGGA
>DFYS01000092.1:44966-46119 GCA_002383405.1 Moorella sp. UBA4076 | reverse complement strand
CGCAGGCGTCCCCCGGAAAGGGGTAATACCCCCCACTTCCTTCAGGACGCCGTTGCCCTAAAGCGAAAATCAGTTTTTGGTAAGACACATGGTCCGTATCCTATTTGTACCTGGGGGCAGGTTCCCGGGGGCAAAAATAATTAAGTAAGGTGTCCCCTTAATTCCCCCTTAATTCATGGCGGTTTGCTTTACCCCCATCTTTTCCAGGCGCCTTCTCTGCGGCCTTGCTATTGCCACCCTTGAGCTCATGAGCAACGATAATGGCTTCGGCGATGCTCTTCATGGGCACGCAGCGGTCCATACTCTGGCGTTGCATACGCCGGTAAGCCTCCGCCTCTGACAGACCCATGGTATCTATAAGGATCCCTTTGGCTCGTTCAATGACCTTGCGCGAGGCCAGGGTATCTTTCAACTTGCTAATTTCCAGCTCCAGCCGCGCCATTTTCTGGTAATTAGCCAGGGCGGCTTCTACGGCCGGTAAAATGGTGCTCTCCTGGACCGGTTTGATTAAATAAGCAAATATGGGAAACTCGCGTGTACGCAGGATCAAGTTGCGGTGCCAGGTAGATGTGAGCAGGATAATGGGTGCTACCCGGTCTTCCTCAACAATCCTGGCTACTTCCAGGGCGCTTGTGCCCTGCAATTCGCTATCGAGAATAACCAGATCGGGCTGCAGGGTACGGACTATCCGCAGGGCCTGGCTGCCGTCCGGGGCTTCGCCGGCAACAAGGTAGCCTTCCCGGATTAGCATATACTTAAGGTTTTGCCGGGCAGATGGATCGGCGCTGGCAATAAAAATTCTGGGCTGTTGCATAGGATTTAATCATTGCCCCCTTGCGCTACGCCGTTGTAGCCTTATTAAGGACCCCTTTGCCCTGCGAAATTAGTTTTCATTTAACATGGCACAATTATAAAGGAAAAAGGGGAAGTTGGCAAGAGGTTAAACCCATGTATCCTGTATTTCAAAAACAGTTTCTACATCGTGAAAATAGCTTCTGCTAACTACCAGGCAACTTTTGATCTACGGCGCATAAGATTTAAGTAGATCGTCCATGCCGCCCCTGCGGCACCAGCAGAAGATGACAATGGTGATATTGTGTGAAGGTGGGGGGGGTGGGGCAGGTTCCCGGAGGGCGCATTTGCAGCCTTAGTT
>DFYS01000092.1:27918-44959 GCA_002383405.1 Moorella sp. UBA4076 | reverse complement strand
AACCTGCCCCACCCCAGTAGACCAGTATACTGTTTCGCAAGAACGCTATTTTCAGGGTAGATCGTCCATCTCAAAATTTATACGGGAGGGAGCAAGCATGAGCCAGGGCAGGTTAAAAAGGGTCTTTCCCGGGGGTAATACCTGCGAAGGTTTTTATTCCTTTTACGACTATATCATCGAACCCGATGCGACTCGTATCTTTGTCGTCAAAGGCGGACCCGGGGTGGGCAAGTCCACCTTTATGCGTAAAATCGGCGAAACCATGCTGACTAGAGGCTTCGACGTGGAATTCCATTGCTGTTCCTCCGACAATGGCTCCCTGGATGCCGTTGTCATTCCAGCGATTAAAGTGGCGCTGATTGATGGTACCGCGCCCCATATTGTCGACCCCAAAAACCCGGGCGCTGTGGATGAGATTATCCACCTGGGGGATTACTGGGACGAGAGCAAAGTGCGCGCCCACAAAGAAGAGATCCTGAAAACCAACGCCCGCATCGGGCGCCTGTTCCGTATTGCCTACAGCGCTTTAAGGGAAGCAAAGGTCATCCGTGACGAGTGGGAGGGTTATATCTCCGAATGTATGATAGAGAGCCAGGTAAACAGGGCTGTCGCCAACCTGCTCCACACCATCTTCAGTGGCGTGACCTCGCGCTACGACCGTCAGGCCAGGGTGCGTCACCTCTTCGCCACCGCCATCACTCCTGACGGGATTATTACCGGCCACGTAGAATCCCTGCTCCAGGATGTGCAACAGCTCTACACCATTTCCGGCGAGCCCGGCTCCGGAGTGGCGCAGGTACTGGCCCGGGTGGCGGACCTGGCCCATGAGAAGGGCCTGCATACGGAGGTCTACCACTGTCCTTTTAACCCCCGTAACATCGACCTGGTCATCATGCCGGAAATTAAGGTGGCGGTCTTGAACGTCCAGCCGCCCCATACCTACGACCCCTCTTCTCTGCCGGAGCTCACGGCTATGAAGGTCAACCTTTCCGCTTATATTGACCGCGAAAAACAGGTAGTTTACGCCCATGAGATCAACAGCGCTGCTTACCGCTATCAGGCCTGCCTGGACCGCGCTGTGGCCTACATCCGCCAGGCCAAGCTGACCCATGATCAGATGGAAAACTTCTATATCCCGGCCATGAATTTTGAGGCTATTAACGCCAAACGCCAGGAGGTTTTGCAGCGCATCTTGAACTACGCCGCTGAATTTTCCGGTGCCCAGGCTTTAGCCGGCTAAGAACATAACTAATAAATATCGAATATGATCAGCAGTGGAGATAAGTAATGATAACAATAAGGGTCCCACCCCAGGGGGGTTGGAACCCTTAAATTTTTTTGCCAGGAACAATTTCTTTTACCCTTCATATTATAAAATTGTAGAAATGATGTTAAACCATACCAGAGCTAAGCCTATTTAAATAATCCGGATTTAAAGCGAGGGAAAAAATATGTCGCCAGGAATTGGTTTGTTATCCTCTGAGCCCACCCGCATAGATGCTATTAATGTCTCCCTGGTGTTGGCTAATAAAAGTGATATCTTTTCTTTTAATGTTCCTGTCCCCGACACTTTCGGCCCTTTTCCCCTACCGTCGGGAAGTTCTGCTGCCGCTGTCGTGCAAGATATTACGGTGCAGATTATTAAGCTCATACCCCTGTCGTCGTCCGGTTCCACCCTCTCAATACTGCAGGAAACCCCTCAAGCGCAACTAGCAGTGATATTAATTTCCGTTACAGCCGAAATTACTATTTTTAATCATTACGGCGTAGTGATCGCCACCTATACTACAACGACCAGCCGGACCACTACTGTTGTGATCGCTTCCAATCCAATCACCCAGGTAACCTCCTTTTCTTTACTGAGTACCACCTTAATTAACGAGGTGCAGCCTTACGTTTTACTGGAGATTTTCATATGTCTTACAGTAACCGAAAAAGCATGCTTGCTAATCCCGACTTTAGGTTTTTGCACCCCTAAACCCTGTTCAATACCGGAATGTATAACTTTTCCACCGTCCTGCCAGCCTTAACAAATGGGGAAAGGGGCTACACCCTTGGCCCCTTCCCCCATTTTGAAGTATACCGGCTGGCATTCTTAACAGCAGCCGCTCTGGTATCTAAGTGCTTTCTGGTACCCATGCCCGGGTGCCAGACGACACTTGACCAGGAGATCATCACCCGGTAACCTTTTGCCAGCAGGCGGTTATTATAGTCCCAATCTTCATACCCCCCGCAATCCCCATAGCCCTCGTCAAAATAGCCTACGTCGGCAACTACCTCTTTCCGCATTACCCAGGGGCCGCCATGGGCGGGATAGCATTTATCGCGATTATCGCTCATAAATTTGGCGGCGATTACATCATTATATTGTTCCGGTGGGCCCTGGAAATTATAGGGGCTGATTTTCCCAATATCCGGATTTTGCTTTAGTACCTGAATTAGATTGGCAAGCCAGCCCTGGTAAAATAACATGTCATTATGAATCCAGGCAATATAGCCTATTTCCGGATCGGCCATAAACCTTTGCATGCCGATGTTAATAGCTTCCGATATACTTAGAGCTCGCTGGCTGGCAATGGTGGTAATGCCCATTGAATTTAAATAGGCCAGGGTTGCGTCGGTAGAGTTATTTTCTACCACCAGCAATTTATATGGGTAGGCTGTGGCCTTTTTTAAACTTTCCAGGCAGGCTTTGGTAAGGTCTAAGAAATTATAGGTAATCAAAAAGATACCCGCTTTGTCACCCATCCAGGTTCTCCTTTCTGTTATTAATGGATAAATACCCATGCCGCCCCGGCGGCACCAGCAGGAGGATGAAAACGGCGGTGCAGCAGGCAGTGGGGCAGGCTTCAATCAGGAATTGGCGCAGCCAGTTCCTGCCAGCCTCGCACCTCCAACATCCCATCTCCCATTTCCATTTCCAGGGTAAGTATCGCTATCCTGAGGATTGAATGCTTCATCGATAAAGGCCAAAATATAAAGGGGCTCTTCACCTGTATTGACCCAGGTATGGGCAATTAATGGGGGAACTTTAACTAATAAAGGGGTGCCAGCATCTACCTCTATTTTTTGGGTCGCTTGCGTCGCAATATCTGCAACTATTAATTCACCCTGGCCTTTAATGACCAGAAACCACTCCGTCTTTCTTTTGTGATAATGGTTGCCTTTACAATACCCCGGGTTGGCTGTAGTTACATAGATTTGTCCCCGGGGATTAAGATAGGTTCTATCGCCCCGTAAGACTTCAATTAACCAGCCGCGCGCATCGCTTTGCCGTTCCAGGGGTTTAAGTTCCAATTCGGCTAACGACATATTACCGGCCTCCCCGCTCAAAACTTTCCTGCACTAAAGCCAGGCCCTCCTCTATACCTGGAAGGCGAGTTTTAAGTTCCCGCCGCGCCTTATCAACATCCAGGGAAGTATCCTGCGGCCGCCTGGCCCTGGCATTCAAACTGGCAAAGTCAACTGGCCTGATATCGGCTGGGGCCAGATTAAAAACGCGGGCCATTTTGACGACAAAATCGTATTTGCTGCTTCTCTCCCGGCCGCCGATATGGTAGATGCCTGTTTTGCCTTTACGCGCTATCTCTAAGATGACCCGGCTGAGGACCTCAACAGGTAAAGGCGAAAAGAAGGCATTTTCTGGCATGCACAATGTTTTTCCCTCAAGCAGGCTGGCAATAATCCTTTCCATATACCCATTATTACCCAAGGGATGGGGCCCGTAAAAAGTAGTCCTGATAATCGTCCAAGCGCCGCCAAGCTCCATGACAGCTTTTTCGCCGGCCAGTTTGGTCTGGCCGTAGCTATTTATCGGGTTGGGGGTGGCCTTTTCGTTGTATCTGCCGGTTTTACCGTCGAAAACATAGTCGGTGGAAATATAGATCAGGTGGGCTGCTGCCATGGTGGCTGCCCGGGCAATATTTTCTGTGCCGGCAAGATTAACGTGATATGCTTCGGCAGGGTGTTCTTCACAATAATCAACTGCCGTCAAGGCAGCGGCGTGGACGATAACCTCCGGCCTGATGGCGGCGATACTTTCCCTGACTGCCCCGCAATCGGTAATATCCAGGGGCATCGTCTCACAACCGGGCAGGTGGACGGCATTGCTCCTATAGGCAGCCCGGATTTTATACCCGGCAGCAGCCATTGGGGCCAGGGTGGCGCCTAAAAGGCCGCTGCCTCCGGTAATCAGGATTGTTTTCACTCTAATTCCCCCCGGTTTCTTGGCTAGCGATTTTTTTGGCAGACGACATCAAAAGACCAGTTATTTTTCATAGTATCAAACTGGACTAGTTCAATGTTATCAAACTGCTGCAGGAGTTCCAGCAAGTCTGCGGGTGCGAAATCATGCTATAGGGGATGAGGCTGTTGGCTTCCTGATGCCAGATTCGCGCGCTATCCACATGCAACGCCTCCTTTAAACCAGGCTAAGGTTTTAGCAATTCCTTCCTCAAGACTGGTTTTCGGTTGCCAGCCGAAAAGGTTTTTGGCTTTGCTGTAATCGCCTGCCAGTTTCTTGATTTCGCTCTGGGGATGCCTGTGGGGTACGAAGCGAATTTTTTCCGGCATGCCGGCGATTAATAACGCCAATTCTCGGATAGCGATGTCCCGGCCTGTGCTCGCGTTGAGGATTTCCCCGTGCGCCCTTTCGCAAAAAGCCGCCCTGGTAATAAATTCGGCACAGTCTTCCACGTAGAGCAAGTCCCTGGTCTGCCAGCCATCGCCAAAAACCTCTAAATCCCTTCCCTCCAAAAACCTTTTCACAAAAATGGCCACCACACCGCCTTCAGCATCGGCCCTTTGGAAAGGACCGTAGGTATTAAAGGGCCTGAGGATCACCGTCGGCAGGCCATAAGCGTAAAAATATGATTGCACCAGGGCTTCGGCTGCCAGCTTCGCTCCCGCATAAGGCGAAGCGGGTTTGCGAGGGTGTTCTTCATTGATAGCTATTGTGGCATCGCCGGGGGCATAGACCATACAGGTACTGACAAATACCACCTTGGTACCTGTGCGGCGGGCCGCTTCCAGGACGTTATACGTCCCGCCCACATCGACGGCAAAAGTAGTGCCGGGACTATCGATACTGCTCTGGACATTAATGCGGGCAGCCAGGTGGAGGCAGACAGCAAATCTTGCCGCCAACAACCTGCTTACCGTAGCAAAATCGCTGACGTCACCGACCAAAATGGTCAAGTTAGGGTCGTCCTGGAATTCCGCCAGGTTGGCCGGGCTACTATTGGAAAAATCATCTAAAACGTAGACCAGGTGCCCCTGCCCTAAAAGCTTTTGCACCACCCAGCGACCAATGAAGCCCGCTCCCCCGGTAACAAGTATTTTCACTCTTAGATATACCTCCTGTACCATTCAATGGTGCGATTAAGCCCTTCTTCGAGGCTAAAACAAGGTGACCAGCCTACGGCATTCTGGATTTTAGTAATATCGGCTGCCAGTCCCTGCAGATCCCCGGGACGACCCCGGGCCGGAGTAATAGGTGAAGTGGAAGCGGTCAAATCTTTAATTAACTGAGCCAGTTCCCGAATAGCCGTCTGTTTGCCGGTACCAATGTTAAAAACTTCCCCCTGAAGCCTTTCCCTTTCTTGCAAGATCATTACATAAGCCCTGACGGCATCGCCGATATAGAGGAAGTCCCGCGTTTGTGACCCGTCATTATGCACTACCAGGGGCTGGCCTTGCAGGGCATTGACGATAAATCTGGGGATAACGGCCGCATAGCCGGCCAGGTTTTGATTCTCGCCATAGGTGTTAAAATTACGGATGACGATGACAGGATAGGCGAACCATTCATGGAGGGCGTTGGCATGTTTCTCGGCAGCCAACTTGGAAACGGCATATACGCTCCGGGGATACAACGGATGTTCTTCGTCCATGGGCAGGTAACGGGGATTGCCGTATACTTCCGGCGAAGACGCGCAAAGCAATAAGGGCTTGCTTTTAGTTTGACCAAGGGTATGGACAAACTTGAAGGTGCCGTATTCATTATTCCAGAAATAGACTGCGGGCACTACCATGGATTCATCGATGGAGACATAAGCCGCCAGGTGGATTATGGCATCCAGTTCCAATTCGTCAAGCTCAGCGGCGGTAAGATCTTGATAGCGGCAACGGCGGAGGACAAATTTGGCAGCCATTTCCGGCGCCGGGAAGAACGGGTCTTCAGTTAAAAAAGGGCGGGAAAAATTATCAACTCCGTAAACACGGGCAATATCCTCATTTTTGACCAGGGTCTCCACCAGGTGCACGCCATAAAGCCCGGCGGCCCCTGTAACCAGGACCTTCATTTTTTTAATCACCCCAGAAGTTAAAACCTGCGTCAGCAGTCTTAGCGGCATCATAAGCTGGCCATGCCTTTCACTAACCTGCTGGCATGTATTCCTGCCTTTATCTTTAATGCCATAATACTCCTCAGATGGATGATTGGTGACTATTACTTCATCATTTTCTCCAGGCAAGAAACCGTCCTTCCCACTCGCTAACAATCCTGGCGTAGCTGTAATGGCGCCAAGCCCTTTCCCTGGCCTGGCGCTGCATTTCTTGCCGCCGGCCGGGATGCTGCAAAACATCAACTACCGCGCGGGCAAATTCCTGGTGAAAACCCGTCCTGCTTGCCGGGCCCTTCAAGAGAAGGCCCGAAAAACCGTCCTGGACGGTGCTGGCAAGGGCGCCCAAATTAGCAGCTATGGTCGGCGTCCCGGCAGCCTGGCACTCAATTGACGGCAGGCAGAACAATTCAGCCACCGTACAGGGATAGAGGTGAAGAACACTTGTTTTTTGTTCCCGGATCAAGCGGGCCCGGGGTACCTTGCCCAAAAAGTTGACTGCCTTCAAGGGACGGAAAAGCTCCCGGTAAGCATCATTTCCCGGTTGCCGGCCCCAGAGGGTATAATCGCTGGTGATCACCAGGGTCGCGTGGGGTATTTCCCTTTGGATAAGGGGGAAAATCCTGGCTAAATGCTCCAGGCCCCGCCCCGGGATGGAACAGTAAATTAACTTATTGTCAACTTTGGGCAGCATGGCAGCATATTCGTCCAGATTGATGCCTAAACGCGTTTCATAAATAATTTCCGGCGGCAACTGGCAACGCCACAGCAATTCCCTGGTATGAAAGGGGCTGATGGTGAAAACGGCATTAACATAAGGTAAAACCAGGCGCCAGTCCTTGACCAGGGTCCGGTCTTCTTCAATGGACCAGTAAACCTTGACCCGGGCCTTTATTTTCCCCAAATCAGGCACCGGCCCCCGGACAGCGATAAAAACCTCCCAGGGATGGTTATAATCCAGCCGCTCGAGGTGCCGGTACCGGACCCCGTGCCAGCATCCTTCCTGCCGCGTAAGGTTAAAAACAGTTACTTGATGCTGCCGCCGGGCCAGTTCACGGCTGATGTGCACCAGGGCCGTTTCCGAGCCAGCCAGGCCGCTGCCTTCCAGGTCACTATCGTTCCAGTCCTTCTGCCGGGGGAAAGAATAGTAAAAAGCTATGTCCACGACCATCACCTGACCCCGTTGCGCCGGCGCTCTTGCTGTAACTCCAGGTACAACTGCCGGTGCTTGCGGGCGCTGGCTTCCCAGGTGTTTTCCCGGGCATACTGGTCCAGCCGGGCGATCAGCTCTTTTTGCAACAGTGGTTCGCCCAGGAGCCAGGTCAGGGCATCAAAAATGGCCTCCGGTGTTGCTTCCGCTATCTTAACCACCTGATCGGTCAGGTCGGCAAAAAAAGGTATATCCGTAGTAATAACCGGCCGGCGGGCGGCCATGAGCAGGCGAACAGCCGCTGAAGTGCTGTTGTAGCCGCATTCAGTATAGGGCAGGACATTGATATCCATGGCATTGAGGTAACGGACCAGCTTTGCTTCCGGAAGAAAACCCGGTTTGAGGACCACTACTTCCTTTAATCCCAGGACCTCCACCTGCTGCCAGAAGTGACGCAAAAATTCACCCGAACTTACGTTTTCCGACACGCTGGAAAAAAGATAACAGCGAGCGCCAGGATAGATGGTACGTATTTTTTTTACGGCCAGGGCCAGGGAGAGAATACCCTTATACCAGTGCATAAAACCGCAAAAACCTATAGCCGGACCAGTACCGCAGCCAAGTTCTTTTTTGATCTCTTCCCGGCCCTCCAGGGAAATGGCAGGTACCCCCATGGGGATCACTTGCACGTCTTTTTGCCAGTTCTGGTGACGTAAAAGCTCTCGGGTATGCTCGGCGTGGACAATAATTTTCGGGAACAGTCGTTGTAAGAGCAAGTTATGGGTCCGGGCGTCCTCGGTAAAGGAATGGAGGGTAAGCAAAGGGTAACTCCCCCGGGCCTTTATCAGGCGGTATAATGCTTCCACTTCTTCGTTGTTGTAGAGGCTATATTCATATTGCCAATGAACGATGGGTATCCCCTGCCATTCTGCCGGGCGCAGTTTAGCCAGGGGGCCACCAAGAATTTTTACCTGACAATCTAAACCTTGCAACGCCAGGCAAAGGGCTTTAGTATACTCGGCCAGGCCACAACGGCTGCCCCAGCTGGGGATAACCATAGCCACCTGGGGACAGCTTTCTTCCTGAACCACTATTTTTACTTTCTGCCTGGCAGTGGCTCCAGCCTCCTTCGCCCCTCGCAACCCATCTGGACCGGTTGTAGCAGCTATGCTAACCGGATAACTCTGGGGCGATGTGAATTCCTGCAGGCGGGAATAGATCCGTTGGGCGCTGGCATCCCAGCTCAAGTTTAATCTGATGGCAGGGCTGGCTTTTAAAGCCCTTTCGCGGGCGGCAGCGCGGTGCTCATAGACCCACCGCATCAGTTGACGCAGGTGCGCGATGCTGGGACGGGCCCAGCGGCAGCCCCGGTAGACGGCATCATTGGGAACCCGGTAAGAGGGGACTGCTTCTAATGCTTCGACATTAATCAAAAATGCATTCTCCTGGTTAAGCCAGTCCAGATGGGCTGACCAGGCCGTGGTAATTACCGGCACACCACAGGCCAGGGCTTCCAGGGCCGGCAGGTTCCAACCTTCTCCCCGGGTGGGCAGGACGAAACAATCGGCCGCCCGGTAAAGGGCAGGCATCTGGCTGGCCGGCAAAACCTGCGGCAGCAGGATGATTGCCGGCGTCCGGGGGCTTTCTCCGCAGTACTGTTTAATCATGTCTTGAATTACCCTTTTGATCGCCACACCGTCAGGATCGTAGTCGGGGCTGTTGGAATGGCTTTTAAGCACCAGACATACGTTATCAGCCCGGGTAAACTCCTGTAAATAAGCTGCCAGGAGGATGTCATAACCCTTGCGGGGGACCCACTCAAATACAGAAAGAAACGTAAAATCAAATGGACCTGACTCTGGAAGCACCAGCTTGGGCCCAGCGGGAGTAAACAAATTGGTATCTACGCCTAAAGGCATAACCCTGATCTTACCGGTATCTACCCCGCTCTGCCGGAAAGTTGCCGCATTAAAGCGGGAAGGTACCCAGATTTCATCCATCTGGTTGCAAGAATGGGCCCAGGCAGGGGGGATACCGTCAACCTCCAGCATCGTCAGGCCGATTGCCGGGCGGCCATGACCCCGATCGAACAAAGGGGGAATGCCTATATTCAGCAGGCAGTGACCTTGCTCGCGCCTGGCTGTTAACCTGGTAAGCAGGTGTTGATTTTCGGCCGGCAATTCGGCTTTTGTTACTCCCCAGGGGACCGGCCTTAAAGCTACTTCTACTCCCAGGCGATGCAAAGCCAGGGCTATTTCCCTGGTCACTGTGGCATAACCGGTTACATCTTCTACCGGTCCTCTGATGGCAACTTTCACGGGGTCTCCTCCTCGGGGTCCCTTACAACAGGAGGCTTCTTAAAAAGTTTATAACCCTGCCGGACCATTTCCCTGGCCTGAGCTTCAATATAGTCTCTAATAACCGCGGGATGGTCCCTGGTAAAGGGATAAAGGGGACGGTCATCCAGCAGGTGTTCGGGATCTAAATGGTCAAAGATACCAGGTGTGCCTTCTAAAAAGGCATATAACTGCCATCTTCCCAGAATCAGGCGCGGGTCTTTAACGTAACCATAATGGACATAATGCAAATTAGAATCCTTAATATTGGGGCCAATGCCGGTCAGGTACTGGTGCACCGGCCTAACATAGCGGGTTGCCGGCGTTTTACGAAAGAGAAAAATGCGCTGGTAAAGGGGATCGTGGTCATCCTTGTTCTGCATGTAATAATAGCTGCGCATCAAGTGATAATACCAGCAGTTGTAAGCATCTACCGCCGGATCCTGCACCAGCCCGGGCAGAACTTCATTGATATCGCTATAAAATACCTCATCGGCGCACATGACCAGAATCCACTCGCCGCTGGCGTAATCAATGGTCAGGTTGCGTAAAGCAGAGAAATCCCTGGCATCGGAATAATAAAGTTTAACCTTGGGAAAACTCCGGGCTATTTTGACCGTGTCATCGGTGGAACCGTTATCAACGATAATGATTTCATCTACAACATCATGAATAGATTTAAGGGAGAAGGGTAAATACTCGGCTTCATTTTTAACCATATAGCTGGCCGAAACCTTGACTGTCATTGCGGCGTTTACCCCCTTCTAGGAAAGGGCCGGATCAAGCTCCTCAATTTGCCATTGAAGCCAGCCCTTCCCTGCTCGCTAACTGATCTTTCGCAGGGTAACCCAGGAAATCCAGAGGGTGGAGGGCTGCGTTTCCGAGGTATCGTGCACGCCACAGGCAATTTTTAACCACGCTGCTCCCTGGGGAGCAAAAACCAGGCCGCTGTAACGCTGCATCACCGTCGTGGAAGTGAATTTCAGGTGACTTTCGCTATGGTATAGCCAGTTGTCCGTCATAAAGACGGCTATTAATCTTAAGGGCACTCCCGCCCTCTCCGTGCGCATCCAGGCCGCCAGCTCCCAGACGGCACCAGGCTGAGTTTCGATACTATAACGTTGCTCTTGCACGATGCCGGTGAAACTTTCGAGATAAGTTGTATTGCTTACCTTAACGCTATGGTTGCCTACAACGGCATCAGCGGCACTCCAGGCTAAGGTGGTCCCCGCGTCACCATTTGCCTGGACCCAGCCCATGGGAAATTCCGTATCGGCGGCCTCAATGTCAAAGTAGCCATTAAAGACGAGATTCTTACCCCGGACCGCCATTCTCTTTACCCTCCCTTGATAGCATCCCGCCAGTATTGCAACAGGTCAGCCAGGGTTTTGGCAAAGGGAATTTCTGGCGCCCATCCCGTACGGGTTGTAAATTTAGTGGCATCGCCAAGCAAGACCGGGACATCGGAGGGACGTAACCGCTCCGGGTCGACTTCAACTTTAATGTTGCTCTTAGCTTCGGCCAGGATCATTTCCAGGACTTCCCGGATGGTATAAGCTTGACCGGAAGCTACCACGTAAACCTCTCCCGGCTCCCCTTTTTCCAGGGCCAGCCAGTAAGCCCGTACCATATCCCGCACATCGGTGAAATCCCGGCGGGCCTTCAGGTTACCGCAGCGCAAAACCGGAGGGCGTTGGCCCGCTTCGATTTCGGCCACCTGCCTGCAAAAACTGGAGGTAACAAAGACTTCGCCCCGGCGCGGCCCGGTATGGTTAAAGGCGCGGGTACGGACCGCAAAGAGGCCGTAAGAAGCATGGTACTGGTAGGCCAGCAAATCCTGGGCAACTTTGCTGACGCCATAAGGACTTAAGGGCCTTAAGGGGTTCTCTTCGTTAATGGGTAACTCGTCGGGATGCACTAAACCGTATTCTTCCGAAGAGCAGGCAATCTGGATTTTTGCTTCCAGTTGCAGCTGCCGGATAGCCTCAAAAATATTTAACTGGGAGAGGATATTGGACGAAAGGGTTTCTTCCGGTGCCACCCAGGAAGCAGGAACAAAACTCTGGGCTGCCAGGTGAAAAATGTAATCAGGCTTAACTTCGGCCATGACCTTGTGTACCGCAAAGGGGTCCCGCAGGTCACATTCCCGCAACTCTAGCCGCGGTAAAAGATGGCGGATGTGATCAAGGCGGCTGCGCGTTCGCACCGTGCCAAACACCTTGACATCCGGCCTGGCCAGAGCATACTCGGCCAGGTGGCTGCCGGCGAAACCGGTAATACCCGTAATTAATACCTTCATTAATTTACAACCTCCTGGCGGCCGTAATCGTCTTCCAGCCGGGTGACATCATCGAGATGGGGCGTTGATACTTCGATGATCCGCAGGTCGGTAAGGGCAAAAAGGCGGTGGCGAGCCTGCGGGGGGATCGTCACTACTACCCCTGGTTCTATTCTTTTCCTTACGTCATTGAGGATGAGATAGCCCTGGCCGGACTGGCCGTAAAAGGTTTCCTGTTTTTGCTGGTGCAGGTGCAGGCTGGTAGCCTGCCCGGCTTTGACTTCCAATATTTTAGCGGCATAGGCCTCGGTTACTGCCCACCAGATCTCCCGACCCCACGGTTTAAGGACAATGGCCGCCTCTTCAGGCAGGGTTGCCTGCTGATCGCCGGCTGCTCTTTGCTGGATGGCAACAAATGCGGGTGAGTTCAGCAAACCTTTGAGTTGGGCCAGTTTATCCCTGGTGCATACCAGCAGACGTCCCTCATGGCTGGCAATTATCGTATCCTTAACACCAATAATTACTGCCGGGCCGGCAGCACAATCAACCAGGCAGCCCTCCGTATCTTGAAGCAAAGCGTTGCCGCAAATAACGTTTCCCAGGGCATCCCGGGGATTAAGCCGCTCCAGGGCCGGCCAGCCGCCCAGGTCATCCCAGGGAAAATCACCGCGAACGACTATAACGCCGGCGGCCTTTTCTATAACCCCATAGTCGAGGGATATAGCCGGGATGGTCGCATAGCATTTTTTTATTTCCTCCCCGAGGGAACTCCTGTCGTTCCGGTTTCCCTCCTGGCGCTGCCATTGCACGGTTCTGGTCACGGCTGCCATAGTCGCGGGCAGGCAGCGCTCCAGGAGGGCCAGGGCGGCATTGACGCGCCAGATAAACATGCCGCTATTCCACAGGCAATGCCCCTGGCGTAAGAGCTGGCTGGCCCTGGCGGCATCTGGCTTTTCAATGAAGCGAGCTACCTGGTAAGCGGGTACTGCTAACGAGGCTACCGGTTCCCCCAGTAAAATATAGCCAAACGAGGTTTCCGGCCTGGCAGGCTCAATACCAACCAGGACCGGATGGCCAGCAGCGGCCAGGTGACAGGCAACGGTAATAGTTTGGGCCCAGCTTGCACCAGCCGCAACGTAGTGGTCGGCCGGGAACACAACGGCGACATCATTGGCACGAGCTTCTCCCAGGTGGATGAAGGCGTAACCGACGGCGGCAGCAGTATCCCGCCCCGCCGGTTCCAGGAAAAGATTTTCCCTGGGTAAAGCAGGTAATTGCCAGCGTACCAGATTTTCATAGGCGGCAGTGGCAACGACATAAATATCCCTGTCAGCCCACATGCCCCGCGCCCGCTGGTAAGTAGCTTGCAAAAGGCTTTCCTTCCCCAGGAGGCGTAAAAACTGTTTGGGCAGCGCCGGTGAGCTCCGGGGCCAAAAGCGATTACCCCTACCTCCGGCCAAAATCAGGGCAAAAGTGGACATCTAAACATCTCTCCCCATTTGCTCCGCTGGTTACCTTGTTTTACATGTTATTCCTTGACTGACTAAATTGTTACAATCAGGCATTGTCACCCTGCCGAGCTCATCCACATATTACTAAAATAGGAACTATCAGCTATGACCTGACAGGAATAATTTATACCGGAGGGGAAGAAAATGGCCGGGGTGGACTCCTGTATTTTTCGGGAATATGATGTGCGTGGCCGGGTAGAGGAACAAATCAATCCGCCAACAGCGTCTTTAATCGGTAAAGCCTTTGGTACCTACTTGCGGCAAAGAGGGGGCCGGACGGTAATCGTCGGACGAGACAACCGCCTTTCTTCGGATGCCCTGGCAACTTCCCTGATTAACGGCCTGCTCGCTACAGGCGCCAGGGTTCTGGATATCGGGCTGGTTGTTACCCCCATTTTTTATTACGCCGGCATCCTTTACGCTGCTGATGGGGGGGTTATGGTCACCGGCAGCCATAACCCTCCGGATGAGAACGGGTTTAAAATTGTTTTTCATTCAGGGAACCTCTGCGGCGCTGAGCTGCAGGAACTTTACCGTCTGATCACCAGCGAAGCGTTTCTCCATGGCCCCGGAACCATGGAGAAACGCGACCCCGTTCCCGCTTATCTGGCGATGATCAGGGAAAAGATCAAGCTGGGCCCCCGGCAACTGCAGGTGGTGGTGGATGCGGGTAACGGCGCCGCCTCCTTTTGCGCGCCGTCTTTACTCACCAGCCTGGGTTGCCGCGTTATACCCCTGTATTGCGATGCCGATGGCACTTTCCCCCATCATTTCCCCGACCCCGTCATACCCGGAAATTTGCAAGATCTGATTCAAGTTGTACGTAACTCCAAGGCCGATCTGGGTATCGCCTTTGATGGTGACGCCGACCGCCTGGGTGTAGTCGATGCCAATGGCCGGATCATCTGGGCCGACCTCTTAATGATCCTTTTCTGGCGGGAAATATTGCCCCGGCATCCGGGCGCCGAGGTCATCGTGGAAGTGAAATGCTCGCAGGCACTGATAGACGAAGTTACCCGCCTGGGTGGGCGGCCTGTCTTTTACCGGACCGGGCATTCATTGATTAAAAAACGCATGCAGGCGACCGGTGCTGTCTTTAGCGGGGAAATGTCCGGCCATCTTTTTTTTGCGGATGAATACTTTGGCTATGACGATGCCCTTTACGCCTGCGCTCGCCTGCTGCGCATCCTTTCCCACACCTCCCAGAGCCTGTCAGCACTTCTTGCCGGCATTCCCCGTTACTACGCCACCCCGGAAACTCGGGTACCCTGTCCCGATCAGGCGAAGTTTCAGGTTGTAGAAGCAATTAAAGCAAGGTTTGCCAAGCGTTATCCGGTGATCACCGTCGATGGGGCGCGGATTATTTTTCCCGCCGGGTGGGGCCTGGTGCGGGCATCCAATACCCAGCCGGCTCTGGTGCTCCGGTGTGAAGCCCGTACCCGTGCAGGTATGGAAAAAATCAAGCAAGAACTAGGTACACAACTGGCCGCTTTCTCTGCCGTAGCTCCCGTGCGATGGGATGATTAACCAGTTTGCGGAAGTAGAGTCCAGACGCCGGGGGCCGAAAAAACATAAAGNNTTAAATCCGAACATCTTCGCAAAGTGGAAAGAAAATATCGCGGCAGGTTTTTGGTTCCGGCTATGCCGGGTTAGGCCGGTACAAGCGTAGGACAACCGTATACAAAAAAGGGTTCCTGCCCAACGGGCAGGAACCTTGTTATAGAAGTTGGCGACGAGAAATCAGAGGCAGGAAAACAATAGGAACCGGCTAACGCCAGTTTCCAATTGCCATCCAGGTTGCAGTCTTAGGCCTAAAACATAGTTAGATACTGGTCTACTTCCCACTGGTGCACCTGGACGCGGTACTCATCCCATTCTTTTTCCTTGGCTTCAACAAAGCGCTCGTAGATATGGCTGCCTAAGGCCTCGCGGATTACGGCATCATTAGCCAGTTCGCTCAGGGCTTCCTTTAAGTCCCCTGGCAGGCTGCCGATACCCAGGTCGCGGCGTTCAGCAGCCGTCATTTCGTAGATATTGCGTTCTACCGGGGCCGGGGGCTGGATTTGTTTCTTTATCCCGTCCAGGCCGGCTTTCAGCATTACCGCCAGAGCCAGATAGGGGTTGCAGGCCGGGTCCGGGTTGCGCAATTCTATTCTAGTTGAGGCCCCGCGCTTGGCCGGCACGCGGATCAAGGGGCTGCGATTGCGGGGGGACCAGGCGATATAAACCGGGGCCTCAAAACCTGGGACCAGACGTTTGTAAGAATTAATCGTCGGATTGGTAATAGCGGCCATAGCGCGGGCGTGGTGCATCAGGCCGCCGATGTAGTGGTAGGCCAACGGGCTTAATTGCAAGGGCGCTTCTGGATCATAGAACGCATTATGGCCGTCCTTGAAAAGGGATTGGTGGGTATGCATGCCGGACCCGTTAATGCCGGCAATGGGTTTGGGCATAAACGTGGCATGAAGTCCATGCCGCTGGGCTATAGTACGGACCACAAACTTAAAAGTAGCAATCTTGTCGGCTGTAACCAGAGCGTCGTCGTATTTAAAATCAATCTCATGCTGACCGGGAGCTACTTCATGGTGGGAGGCTTCAATTTCAAAACCCATGGCTTCCAGGGCCAGGACCATATCGCGGCGGGCGTCTTCGCCCAGATCAACCGGTGAGAGGTCGAAGTAGCCGGCCTGATCGTGGGTTGCCAGGGTGGGCTGGCGGCCGTCGGTATGGAATAAGAAAAACTCCGCTTCAGGGCCGACATACATGTTATAGCCCGTAGCTTCCGCCTCGGCCAGCACTTTTTTAAGCATACCCCGCGGGCAGCCGGCAAAGGGCGTGCCGTCGGGGTTATAGACGTCACAGATGAGCCTGGCAACAGCACCATCAGCCGGCCGCCAGGGGAAGATTGTAAAGCTCGCCGGGTCGGGGCGCAGGTACATGTCGGATTCCTCAATGCGGACAAAACCGTGGATGGAAGAGCCGTCAAACATCAATTCACCATCCAGGGCTTTCTGCAATTCGTTGGTGGTAATAGCCACGTTCTTTAATACGCCGAAGATGTCGGTGAATTGCAGGCGAATAAAGCGGACATTCAGCTCTTTCACCTGCTGGAGGATGTCTTCCCTGGTAACTTTTTCCTGCATCAAAGTGAGCCCCCTTGTTAGAGTTTTTCCCCGGAAAAGGAAAAGCCCGCCAAAGCTACTTGATGATAGCTTCAGCGGGCTTCTTTGCCCGTTCAGGGGAACATCATTGCTCCCGTCTTTTAGACATTATTATAGCATACTTTATAGTGCCGTCAAGAGTTTTGTGATAGAATATTTCTGGTGCCGCTCGCAAGCGGCAGGGGCGTCCACCCTGAAAATAGCGTTCTGCCGATCAGTATGTTACTGTATCGGGGGTAGGGCAGGTTCCCTCCGGGCGCTGGT
>DFYS01000092.1:250-27913 GCA_002383405.1 Moorella sp. UBA4076 | reverse complement strand
AAATGCGCCCTCCGGGAACCTGCCCTACCCCCCGCCCTTACACAATATCACCATTTTCATCCTTCTGCTGGTGCCGCTCGCAAGCGGCATGGGCGTCTACCCTGATAATGGCAAAATGGAGGGGGGGTGATTTGCCGTTGCTCTGGCCATTATTATTCCTTTTCCTGTTTATCCCTATACTACTGGCTTCTTTATTTCTCAACCTGGCAGTCTTTTCTTTTGCCCGGCTGGGGTTGTCACCATCAGGAGCGTTTGTTTTGCTGGCAGCATCCATTATCGGAGGGCTGATTAATATCCCCATCTCTCGCCGGCGCCTCTATACCCGGGAACCTGTCGGCGGCCGTTTTTCCTTCTTTTTCTATTACCCGCCCCAGGTCAGTTACCAGCTCCTGTGTGTCAACGTCGGCGGTGCGGTGATTCCCGTCCTCTTCTCCCTCTACCTCCTGGCCACCAGGGCACCGTTTTTGCCGGCGCTGGAGGCCACGCTGATAGTAACCATCGTGGCCAAGCTCCTGGCCCGGGTGGTACCGGGAATGGGCATTTCCCTGCCGACCTTTATTCCGCCGGTGGTCGCCGCTCTGGCGGCGATGCTCGTCGCTCCCCATAACGCCGCCCCGGTGGCCTATATTGCCGGCGCTATCGGTACCCTCCTGGGGGCTGATATCTTAAACCTAAGCGCTATCCGCAGCCTGCGTTCCCAGGTGGTCAGTATCGGCGGCGCCGGCGTCTTTGACGGCATTTTCCTGGTGGCCCTGGCGGCGTCATTATTGAGTTAAGGAAAGGGCGATAGGTTACATCCTATCGCCCTTATCGTACCTTTCTACCTAACCCCCCTTTACCCCGGCAGGCAGATGCTCTGGCCGATCTGGAGGTTGGAGGGATCCACCCGGGGATTTAGTTCCAGCAATCTTTCTACCGTTGTTCCGGTGGCCAGGGCTATGTTGTAGAGGGTGTCTCCCGGGGCTACTTCCCAGTACACACCGGAAGGGCACGGTGGTTCTGCCGGCAGGCAAAGTACCTGACCTATCTCCAGGTTATAGGGATCGATCCCGGGGTTCAGGCGTTCCAGTTCCGCGACTGTTGTTCCTATCCGGACAGCTATCAGATACGGGGTATCCCCCGCCTCTACCCGCCAGAAGCGGCCGGACGGGCAGGGTACTTGCATTACGCCCACGCATACTCACCCCTTACAGGTTTCTACCTGCATCTTATGCGCAGGCTTTGCGAAAAGTACCAGAACTACTCCTTATCCAGACCAAAGCGGCTGTGGAGGGATTGCATGGCGCGGGTCAGGTGTTCCTCATCAATGACGCAGGAAACCTTGATCTCAGAGGTGCTGATCATGTGAATATTGATACCTTCCTCGGCCAGGCAGGCAAACATGGTGGCGGCTACACCCGGGTTGGTAATCATCCCGGCACCAACGATGGATACTTTGGCTACTTGATCATTGCAGGTAACCTTGCTGGCACCGATTGCCGCCCGCACCTTTTCGGTAACTTCCACCGCCTGGCGGAGGTCGTCGCGGCCGACAGTAAAGGCGATATCATTGATGCCATCGCGCATAGCGCTCTGGACGATCATATCAACGTTAATACTTTCCCCGGCCAGGGCCGTAAAGAGGGCTTTAGCGATACCTGGACGGTCGGGTACATTGTGCAGGGCAATCCGGGCCACATTACGGTCACCGGCCACACCGCTGATAACCATTTTTCTTTCCATCTCTGTCACCTCTTTTACCAGGGTCCCGTCATGGTCGTTAAAACTGGAGCGGACTTCTAAGACAACATGGTTTAACTTGCCGAATTCGACCGCCCGTGGCTGGAGCACCTGGGCGCCAAGGCTGGCCAGCTCCAGCATCGCGTCATAAGAGATGCTGGCCAGCTTTCTGGCTGCGGGTACAATACGCGGGTCGGCCGTATAAACCCCGTCCACGTCAGTGTAAATCTGGCAGACGTCAGCCTTGAGGGCCGCGGCTACAGCAACAGCCGTGGTATCCGACCCGCCCCGCCCCAGAGTTGTGATTTCATGATCACCGGTTATGCCCTGGAACCCGGCAACGATTACAATATTCCCCCGGGCCAGTTCCCGGTGCAGGCGGTCGCAGCTCACTTCCAGGATGCGGGCTTTGGAGTGGACATTATCAGTCTTGATGCCCACCTGGGGACCGGTAAGGGAGATTACGGGTTCCCCCAGCTCATGAATAGCCATCGCCAGGAGTGCAATGGAGGTCTGCTCTCCTGTCGCCAGGAGCATATCCATTTCCCGCGCCGGCGGTTTCGGGCTGATCGCATGGGCCATAGCAATCAGGTCATCAGTCATATCACCTGGCGCTGAGACAATAACCACTACCTCATGACCGGCCCGGCGGGTATTGACTACCCGGCGGGCGACGTTGCGGACCCGTTCCGGGCCATTTACCGAAGTGCCGCCGTATTTCTGGACTATGAGTGCCATTAAAATGCCTCCTTTAACGGAAGTGGAGCAGGAAGCAGGGAGCAAGAACCCCATGCCAGGAATGCTGGTGCCGCCGGGGCGGCATGGGTGCCTGCTATAAAACCTCTGCGCCGCGGGGATACGGGGCCAGCTCTTTTACCGTACATCTTATGCCATGCCGGATGAAAGCGTCTACCATGGCCGCGCCGACCTCAGGCCGGCGGCCGCGACAAAAGGCAATAACCGCGGGACCGGAACCGCTCAGAGCGACGGCCAGGGCCCCGGCTGCTCTGGCGGCTTTAAAGACCGCTTCCATTCCCGGTACCAGGGGCAGACGGTAGGGCTGGTGCAGTTTATCTTCCATCATGCGGCCCATGAGCTCCAGGTCGCCGGCCTGGACGGCGGCGAGGAGGACGGCTGCCCGGCTCAGGTTAAAAATAGCATCATTAAAGGGTACCATAGCCGGCAGGACGCCCCGCGCTACCCTGGTAGACAGGGTACACTGGGGGATGGCCACTACCGTCATTAATCCCGGGGGCGGTTCCAGGCGCTGGCAATAGACCCGTTCCCCGTCGCGGGCAGCTGCTACCAGCCCGCCGTATAGCGCCGGGGCGACATTATCAGGGTGGCCTTCCAGTCCGGTGGCCAGGTTCAGCAGTTCTTCGCGGGTTAATGGCGTGCCGAGAAGGGTATTGGCTCCCACCAGCCCCCCCACCAGGGCGGCGGCACTGGAGCCCAGGCCCCGGGCGACAGGAATATTATTATGCATGGTTATTTTTATGCCCGGCGGCTGCCGCCCCACACGGTTAAAAACAGCCAGGACAGCCCGGTAGGCGATATTCTCCGCCCCGCGCGGGATAGAACTCTCCCCTTCTCCAGTTACTGTTATTTCTAGTTCCGGGGCTGCTTCGACGGTCAGTTCGTCGTAAAGATCCAGGGCCAGGCCCAGGGTGTCAAAACCCGGTCCCAGGTTGGCCGTTGTCGCCGGTATCCGCACCAGGGGCATATCCTATCCCTCGTTTTTCTCCTGAGCGGTGGTAGATTTTAATCTGGAACCAAATAGTGGACAAGCAACATCCGTCATGCGGGTATACTCGCTCTGGGATTAAGCCATCTATAGTTGAGTGCCGGGCACCAGCACCGTCAGGCGCAGGGTTTTGCAGAAGCCGTGCAGGTGGGGCATATGAATCACTCCCCTATTTCCCTCACGCTTTTTCTTGCTGCCTCTGATAACATATGAGTAGATGGAAGACCAGGAAAATCCTGGCCGCGCCTTACTCCCGTTTAAAAACGGAAGAATGCGGCGCGGTTCACTCAATCAGGGACCGGCTTTAGCCAGTTCCTGCCAGCCTCCCGCTTCTAACTTCGCACTTCGCACTTTACAGGACTGCTTCCAGGATGCGGTCTTCCTCAGGCGGCAGGGATACGGGTGCGGCTACCTGCTTGATGGCGACATTGGGATCCTTCAAGCCGTGACCGGTCAGGACGCAGACCACCCGGTCACCGGGATGAAAATAACCGCGATTAAGATGCTTGATCACCCCGGCCAGGGAAGCGGCTGAAGCCGGTTCGGCAAAGACGCCTTCCGCCGTAGCCAGCAGGCGCTGGGCAGACAGAATCTCCTCATCACTGACGCAGTCGATAAAACCGCCGGATTCTTCAGCAGCCCGGACGGCCGGCTGCCAGCTGGCCGGATTGCCGATACGAATGGCCGTAGCTACTGTTTCCGGGTTGGGCACTACCTCGCCCCGCACGATGGGAGCGGCGCCTTCGGCCTGGAAACCGATCATCTTCGGCAGGACATGGCTGCGCCCGGTCAGGTAATACTCATGGAAACCTTTCCAGTAAGCAGTGATATTGCCGGCATTGCCCACCGGTATGGCCAGGTAATCCGGGGCTTCGCTTAAGGCGTCGCACACCTCGAAGGCTGCTGTTTTCTGGCCCTCGATCCGGAAGGGGTTAATGGAATTGACCAGGGTGATGGGGTGTTTGGCTGTAATCCGGCGGACCAGGTTTAAGGCGTCGTCAAAATTACCCTGGACAGCGATTACCCGGGCACCGTAAAAGAGGGCCTGGGCGAGTTTGCCCAGGGCGATGTTGCCTTCCGGGATGAGCACGCTGCATGTTAAACCGCAACGGGCGGCATAGGCGGCCGCCGCGGCCGAGGTATTGCCTGTCGAGGCGCACATGATGGCCTTCGAGCCGGCTTCCATGGCTTTGGCTACCGCCATGACCATACCGCGGTCTTTGAAGGAACCGGTAGGATTCAGGCCTTCGTATTTGAAGTAGAGTTTTAGTCCCAGTTCCCGGGTAAGATTCCCGGCCGCCACCAGAGGGGTATTACCCTCCTGCAAAGTAATCAAGGGAGTCGCCGCCGTCACCGGCAGGAACTCCCGGTAAGCACGTATTACACCCGGCCAGCTCATCGGGTTTCTCCTCCTTCGACCCTCAGTATGCAGGCTATTTCTTTAACCACCGGCAAATCGGCCAGCATCTGCAGGGCATCCTGCAGGTTTTGCTCCCGCACCCGGTGGGTGATGAGCACCAGTTCGGCCAGCTCGCCCAGCATCCGTTCTTGAATGACCGAGGCCAGGCCGACCTCGCGGTCGCCGAAGACGCCGGCGATACTGGCCAGCACCCCGGGCCGGTCGACAACAATCAGGCGCAGGTAATACCTGGTTATCGTAGCTCCCATGGGTTTAATGGGTTTATCGTAAAAGCAGGTACAGGCAATGCGACCGCTGGTGCGGTGCGCGATGTTGCGGGCTGCTTCCATAATATCGCCGACTACAGCGCTGGCGGTAGGCAGGGAACCGGCGCCGCGGCCGTAAAACATGGTTTCGCCGACGGCATCGCCCTCGACGAAGATGGCATTAAAAACGTCGCTGACTGCCGCCAGAGGATGGTTCAGCGGCACCAGGGCCGGGTGCACCCGCACCTCAATGCCTTCGCTATCTTCACGGGCGAGACCTAAGAGCTTGATGGCATAGCCCAAATCAGCAGCGTAGTTGATATCATCGACCGTTATCCGGCTGATGCCTTCCCGGTAAACATCCGGGTAGGTAATCCGGGTACTGAAGGCGATGGAGGCCAGGATAGCCATTTTGCGCGCCGCATCGTCACCTTCAATATCAGCGGCAGGGTCAGCCTCGGCATAACCAAGGGTTATAGCCTCATGGAGAACGTTGGCAAAATCCCGTTTTTCCCGGCTCATTTTGGTGAGGATATAGTTGGTGGTGCCGTTGACGATCCCCATCACCTGGCGAATGCGATTGCCGGCCAGGCACTCCTTCAAAGGGTGAATAATGGGAATGCCTCCTCCTACGCTGGCCTCAAAGAGGAGGTCTACACCATGGACGGCGGCGGCATCAAAAAGCTCCTTGCCGTAAAGGGCGAGGAGGTCCTTGTTAGCTGTGACCACGTTCTTACCCCGGCTGAAAGCCTGGAGGATATACTCCCGCGCCGCGCCGGTGCCGCCCATAACCTCCACCACAATGGGGATTTCCGGGTCATCCAGTATTGCCTCCGGATCGGCGGTTAATAACGAAGGGTCAACCGCAACCTGGCGGTGGCGTTTCAGGTCCCGCACCAGGATGCGCTTGATCCTTAGCGGTTGCCCCAACTTCTGGGCAATGGCCGTCCCATTCTGCTCGAGGATGCGTACCACCCCGCTGCCGACCGTCCCCAGGCCCAGAAGACCAATATTAATTGATCCCGACACACCCTCACTCCCCTTAAACATTCCTTTAAATTTTACCTTATCCCTTCCGGATGAGCAACACTTTTTTCGCCGGGTCACCGGGCCGGTTCGCCGCGGGTCAGGCTAGACGCTATTTACATTTAAAAGTACAAGGATTAGCAACGTCTATTCCACAACCCGGTTCGCCGCGGACCAGGATAGACGCTATTTACATGGCAGGGCGGGACTTTCGGTTACGGGCTGCCGCCGGTTTCCGGGAAAACCTGCTACGCTGGGACAGCTGCTTACCAGTAAGCCGACCTCCGGGGATGCGGTTTTGCGGGTCAAGCCTATTTACCCCGCCAGGAAACAGGTATCCAGCTGATTATTTTCAGGTTACGCCGGCGACCCGTTGAGATATGGCCCGATAATGGTTTCCAGCTGGCGGAATTCGATCAAAAAGGCGTCATGGCCGTAAGGCGAGTTGAGTTCCTTATAGCGGGCGCGGCCGCCGGCGGTATTGATCAGGTGGACGATCTCCTTCACCTGGCCGGGGGGATAAAGAAAATCGCTCGATATCCCGACAGCCAGGCAGTAAGGGGTCAAGCCCTGCCACACGCCGGCGTAATCGCCCCGGCCCTGGCTGACATCATGGAGATCAATAGCTTTGGTCAGGTAAAGATAAGCGTTGGCATCAAAACGCTGGACCAGCTTCCTTCCCTGGTAAGCCAGGTAACTCTCGACTTCAAACTGGCCCGTCCGCTCATAGTAACAGGCCGGGTCGACCATTGTACGGCCGAATTTCATCGTCCAGGAAGGGTCGCTTTTGTAGGTAATAGTACCGATGCGGCGGGCGAGGGCCAGTCCCCGCTGCGGCCCCGCATGGCCGTAATAATTTCCACCCTGCCAGTCCGGGTCGGCGTAGATAGCCTCCCGCTGGACGTTATTGAAGGCGATCTGCATCGGTGAAGTGCGGCCGCAGGTGGCAATAGGGATAATGGCTGTCACCATTTCCGGGTAAAGGAAGCCCCACTCCAGGACCTGCATGCCGCCCATGGAGCCGCCGAGGGCTGCTGCCAGGTGGCGGACGCCCAGGTGATCGAGGAGGATTTTCTGGGCGCGCACCATATCGCGGATGGTAACAACAGGGAAATCCAGGCCATAGGGCCTGCCGCTGGCCGGGTTGATACTGGCCGGACCGGTGCTGCCATAACAGCTGCCCGGGACATTGGCACAGACGATAAAATAGCGCCGCGTATCCAGAGTCCGGCCCGGGCCGATCAGGGGATCCCACCAGCCCGGTTGCCGGTCGTCGGGGGAGTTACGGCCGGCTGCATGGGCGCTGCCGGTAAGGGCGTGCAGCACCAGGATGGCATTATCCCCGGTGCTGTTCAATTCCCCGTAGGTCTCGTAGGCTATGGTAAGGGGACCTAAGTCGGCGCCGCACTCCAGCTGCAAGCTGCCCGGCCAGTGATAAAAGCGGGTGGAGACGATGCCCACATCGTTCATCCTGCCAGTTTCCTCCACTTTGCTTCGTCCACCCGGGAATTCCTTCTCAAAGTGGCCTTCCCGCAGGCAGGCTTTTGGGCACTGCATATTGCTGCGGATTTACCTGGCGCACGGCTTATCGGGCCTCTCATCCCTGTTCCCGGCTCTTTTTAAAAGCCTGGTCGAGATCGGCAATCAGGTCAGCGGCATCCTCCAGACCGATGGAAAGGCGGATCAGGTCGGCGGTAACGCCGGAGGCCTGCTGCTCTGTCGGTGTTAATTGCTGGTGGGTGGTGCTGGCCGGGTGGATAACCAGGGAGTGGGCGTCACCGACATTGGCCAGCAGGGAGAACAGCTTCAGGTTATTGATAAACTTTTTGCCCGCTTCCAGGCCGCCCCTGATGCCGAAGGTCAGGATGGCCCCGGCGCCGCGGGGGAGATATTTTTGCGCCTGCTTGGAGGAAGGATGGTCCGCAAGTCCGGGGTAATTAACCCAGGCTACCCGCGGGTGCTCCGCCAGCCACCGGGCCACCTGCAGCGTATTGCGGACGTGCTGTTCCATCCGCAGGGGCAGGGTTTCCAGGCCCTGCAGGAAGAGGAAGGCGTTAAAGGGGCTCAAGGCCGGCCCCAGGTCGCGCAGCAACTGAACACGGGCCTTGATAATATAGGCGGCTGCACCGAAGGCTTTGACATAGCTGAGGCCGTGATAGCCGGGGTCCGGCTCCACCAGGCCGGGGAATTGGCCGTTGTCCCAGCTGAATTTACCGGAATCAACGATAACCCCGCCGATGGAGGTACCGTGGCCGCCGATAAACTTGGTGGCCGAATGGACGACGATATCGGCGCCGTACTCAAAGGGACGGCACAGGTAAGGCGTGGCAAAGGTGTTGTCTACGATTAAGGGAATGCCGGCTTCATGGGCGATGGCCGCGATGGCTTCCAGGTCGGGCACATCCAGTTTGGGATTGCCGATAATCTCGACGTACAGGGCGCGGGTGCGGTCATTAATAGCGCTGCGGAAGTTTTCGGGGACGGCGCTATCGACGAAGCGCACCTTAATGCCAAATTTAGGCAAGGTGGAATTAAACAGGGTAAAGGTGCCGCCGTAGAGGCTGGAGGCCGCTACAATTTCCTGGCCGGCGGCGGCAATATTGGCAATGGCCAGGGTTATCGCCGCCTGGCCGGAAGCCGTAGCCAGAGCGCCGGCACCGCCTTCCAGGGCCGCCATCCTTTGCTCAAAGACGGCGGTGGTGGGATTACCCATCCGCGTGTAGATGTTACCAGGCTCGCTTAAGGCGAACAGGGCCGCCGCATGATCGGCATCCCGGAAGACATAGGAAGTAGTCTGGTAAATGGGTACGGCGCGGGCCCCGGTAGCCGGGTCCGGCTCCTGGCCGGCATGGACCGCCAGGGTGGCAAAACGGTACTGCTGGTCGGACATGAATGCTTCTCCTCTCTGTTTATTTGAGCCGGCTGCGGGGGTATAAAAAAACCTCTCCGATAAGAAGAGGCAATAGCTAACACTTACCCCCCTTATCTGTCAGGGCTTATACCCTGCAGGAATTGGCACCTGTCGCCGCCGGAAAAACCGGGACAGCGGGTTGCCGGGCTTCATCGGGCCAGTCCCTCCACCACTCTTGATAAGAGTTTACCGTTCCTGTATGCAATTGGCCAGCTTGTTATCAAATATAATCCCTGGTTCAATTGATGTCAAGCACTTTTTTCTTCGTTTAGTGGTTGCGAAACAGTATGCTGGTCTACTGGGGTGGGGCAGGTTNNTTAATCCTTGGACCTCGCTCCGCAGCCCAGCACTCAATCCCGTGCTGCTTAAATTACTAACATAAATCTCATATGGTGGTTTCTAAACTCAAGCCACTAAATTGATAATTGAGTGCTGGGCGCGCTGTTTCCGAGGGCATCACCCGCTCTTGATACTCGAAGGCTTAAAAATGCGCCTTCCGGAAACCTGCCCCACCCCTCACTCTCACACAATACCGCTGTTTTCATCCTTCTGCTGGTGCTGCGTCAGCGGCATGGGTGTCTACTGCTCTGACGGGACGGCGGTTAAGAGCGGCGGTGGCCATTGGAACGGGGATAGCCGCCCTCCGCCCGGTGCCAGGCGGCAGCTACCTGCTCCTCGACATCTTCCAGGTGGCGTAACATAGCTGCCGCTGCTGCCTCGCCGTGGCGCTGGATTAGAGCCTGGACGACCTCATAGTGTTCTTCCACCGACTTTTCGCCGCGGCCGGGAATAGCCAGGCTGCGGGAGCGGCTGTCAGCCAGGAGGTCGAGCATGCTGTGCATCAGGCGTACCAGGACGGTATTGCCGGTGGCCTGAGCGAGGCGATAGTGGAAATTGCTGTCATGCCCGGCCAGCAGGGACAGGCGGCCGCTGTGCAAACGCCGTAACTGTTCCCGGGTGGTGGTCACCATGGTGGCCAGTTCCTGGATGTCGGCCTGGCTGGCCCGTTCCGCCACCCAGCGGGCCGTCTGGGGTTCCAGGACTTTGCGCACCTCGAAGAGGTCGAGGACGGTATCCTGGTTGACGGGCAGGTGGCTGGCAAAACGCTTTAAATACTCATCAGGGTCCTGCTCGCTGATGAAAGCCCCCTGGCCGTGGCGGATGCTTACCAGCCCTTCGGCAGCCAGCATCTTCAAGGCTTCCCGGACGGAGGTGCGGCTCACCCCCAGCATCTCCGCCAGTTCGCGTTCTGCCGGCAGGCGATCACCCGGGCTCATTTTGCCCTCAAAGATACTCTTTTTTATTTCATCTACCACCCGGTTATAGACGCTCTTCGGGTTGCGGTTGATGGGTTGGAACGGTTTTTCCGATAGATTATCGCGCAAAGGCTATCTCTCACCTACCCTGAAAATAGAGGTGGGATGTGAGAAGTGAGATGTGAGAGGCTTGTAGGAACTGGCTGTGCCAGTTCCGGATTGGAAGCCCTTCACCTCACCGTTTTCATCCCTCGCTGGTGCCGCCGGGGTAGCATTGGTGTCTACCCCGGGACAAGTGGTCATACCTCTATTATATATTGTAGCATATTCCGGGGCAGGGGTAAACAGCATTCCCAAAATAGTGCCTGTCCATTGAGTTCCGGGAGACAGCCCCTTATCCTGCCATTGGCGGAAGTCCGGCGGCAGATAGCAGGGACACCGGCGTTGACCTGAAATCATATTTGCGTTCAAGAAATAATATACTAAGACGGGTTGGCCAACTTGTACATCCAGGCGTTTCCTGGTAGAATGGAGGGGACAGGGCATCAAAGGGGTGGGCGTGCTGATGCAGACTTTTTCTGTTGCCCGGGCACGAAATAGTTTTACGCATCTCTATCATGAGGTTACTGAGGGTTGGAGTGAATGCCTCGTTCAACATGGCTCGAAGAAGAACCCTCAGCAAATGTCCCTAATTCCTACGGAGTTTCTTGATGCTATGGTTGATAAAACCTTTAAGTTCACTGCTCAATGGACTTACACAAAGGATGACACTGCCCCGAAGGGGTGGTGGACTGCCTGGGTACCGCAACTAAACCTTTATGGTGATGGTCCTGATAAAGAGAGCGCCCTGCAGGTCCTGGTCGAGGCCGTTATTGATGAGGTAGCTTTTGCTTTTCGCGATCTCCGCAGTTATTTCGGCAGCCATCAGGAGTTTAATGAGAAATTCCCCTATTTTCGCCGCATTGCCCGCCTCCAGGCTGATGATGGTTCTTTCGATTATGCCCGTGTAGCTGCGCTCCTGACCGAAAGCGAAACAAAAGCATGACCCGTATTCGATTCACTTACGCTGAAGTAGTTAAACTGGCGGCGCATTTTGGCATGATACCTGCAGGTACCAAATGGCGTGGTACGGGTTACCAGGGCAAAAAGGCGATCGTTCAGATTCATTATCATCGCGGCGGGGATACGGTGCCGACAGGTACTTTGCGCCGGATGGCTGCACAATTCGGATTTCCTGATCTGCCGACGATGCGTACTTACTATGATGATAACCTGTAAGAGCCAGGGCCTGGAGACCCCGGCTTTAAAAAATAAGCCGGGGTTCATACCCCGGCTTTCTTTATTAAACCTAAAATATGGCGTCGATAGGCTGCCAGTATTTCCGGTGCAGGCAGATTCCAGCCGGCCCGTTCTTAAACCGTAACTGTTCAGAGCACTACCATCTTAGCCGCCCCGGCGCCACCTGCTGTCAAAGTCATAAAAACCGGGCCGCTATTGTACGAGCTTTTCTGATATTGCTATCAGGCTGACCGTCAGCTGGGCTGAGAGTTACCTTAAACCTATATTATAATGCAGATCAGCCCGCCGCCGCCGTCGTTGACGATGCGCTCTACTGTTTCCTGGAGCTTTACCTGGGCGTTTTCCGGCATGCGGTAGAGCTTGCTCTGGATGCCTTCCCGGACCAGGTCGCTCAGGGACTTGCCAAAGACGTTGGTCTGCCAGATCTTCTGCGGGGTATCCTCAAACTCCTCCATGATATAATTGACCAGGTCCTCACATTGCTTCTCGGTGCCGATGAGGGGCGTCACCTCGGTGGTAATATCGGCGCGGATGAAGTGGTACGATGGCGCCGTGGCTTTGAGGCGTACGCCGGAGCGGCCGCCCTGCTTGATGAGTTCCGGTTCGGCCAGCTCCATCTCTTCCTCGGTGGGCGTTACCACGCCGTAGCCGGTATTGCGTACCTCCTGCATGCCGTACGCGATCTTATCCCATTCCTTTTTAATGCCGGCGAGCTCACGTACCCAGCGCAGGATATCCTGGTCACCGCCGATATCCAGGCCGCTGACCTCACGCAGGATCTGGTAGAAGAGTCCTTCCCTGGTGCCCATTTCAATATGGGCGGTACCGGTACCGAGGTCCATATCTTTCAGAGCGACGCGGGCGACGTTGTCGTTCTCGCCCAGTTTCTCAATAGCCGCGTTGATATCCCGCAGGCGGCGCACCTCGCCCACTGCTTCGCGGACGGCGTTCTCCAGCTGCTGCCGCAGCCAGTGCTCCCCTGCCAGCTCATCTACCCAGCGCGGCAGGTTGACGTTGACCTCAGCCACCGGGAACTCATAGAGGGCTTCTTCCATAATATGCAAAATGTCATCTTCACTTAAATTGAGGCAATCCACCGGCAGGACCGGGACGTCGTAGACGGATTCCAGTTCCCCGGCCAGGGTAACAGTTTCCTCGGCCAGGGGGTGGACGGAATTGAGCAGGACCACGAAGGGCTTGCCCAGGTCCTTCAATTCCCAGATGACCCGCTCTTCAGCATCAACGTAGTTTTCCCGCGGGATCTCGGTGATACTGCCGTCAGTGGTCACGACAATACCGATGGTGGCATGGTCAGTTATTACTTTGCGCGTGCCTGTCTCCGCCGCTTCCTGGAAGGGTACCGCCTCTTCGAACCATGGTGTTCGCACCATGCGGGGGCTTTCACCGTCTTCATAGCCGCGGGCGCCAGGTACTGTATAACCCACACAGTCCACCAGGCGTACCCGCATTTTTAAACCTTCCCGAATGCTGACCTCTACCGCTTCATCGGGGACGAATTTGGGCTCGGTGGTCATGATCATGCGCCCGGCGCCGCTCTGGGGCAGCTCATCCCGGGCCCGGTCGCGTTCGTTGGGGTTCTTGATGTTGGGCAGCACCATCTTTTCCATAAACTGAGTGATGAAAGTCGATTTGCCGCTGCGTACCGGCCCCATAATACCGAGATAGATATCACCACCGGTACGTTCCGCTATATCCCGGAAGATATCCCGCTTTTCCACCCCGTATTCTCCCTCCCCAGGCCTGAAATTTACCCGGTCCGCCTGACTGGCATGTTTTAACAATACATCTATATGACCTGGCAGCTAGAATATGACCCGAAATCTTTTTAAGAGGTCAACCTTTTACAGATCTATGCAATTGGGGACAAGAAAAGAACCGGCTTGATAAAGAAGTCAGAGGCAGAAAGTTAGAAATCAGCGAGTGGCTGGAACTGGTGGCGCCAGTTCCAGATTGAAGTCTACAGGAAATAGAAGTTAGAGGCAGGAGGTGGGAGAAATGCGGGGTTCCAATTTGAGGCTTGCAGGCAAGAATCCTCCGGCGCGGATGCATCACCAGCGAACGGGAGAAAACAGAAGCAGGCCAACTCCTGCTTCTTGCTTCCTGCCTCTTGCCTCCTGCTCACCAGAGGCCGGTTTCGACTTCGTGGGTGCGCGGTCGTTCCATGAGGGCGGCGACGCATTCCCGTGCCGGTTTATTTTCATAGAGCACCTGGTAAATTTCTTCAGTGATGGGCATGCGGACCTGGTGCCGGCGGGCGAGATCGCGGGCCGCCGCAGTAGTGCGTACGCCCTCGACGACCATGCCCATACCAGCCAGGACCTCGGCCAGGGCCCGGCCTTCCCCCAGCTGGATGCCGGCGCGGCGGTTGCGGCTGTACATGCTGGTGCAGGTAACGATTAAATCGCCGATACCGCTTAAACCGGCGAAGGTCATCGCCTTGCCTCCCAGGGCTACCCCCAGGCGGGCGATTTCGGCCATCCCCCTGGTCATCAGGGCGGCGCGGGCGTTGTCCCCCAGGCCCAGGCCATCGGCGATCCCGGTAGCCAGGGCGATGATATTTTTCAGGGCGCCGCCGTATTCCACCCCCACCACATCGGGGTTGGTGTAGACCCGGAAAGCGGGATCAATAAAAATATCCTGGACATATTCGGCGGATTGCCGGTCGGCAGCAGCGACCACCACCGTCGTCGGCAGGCCGCGGCTGACCTCTTCGGCGTGACTGGGGCCGGATAATACCGCTACCCTGCTGATGCCCTCTTCAGTTAAAACCTCGGATAGCCTTTTACCGGTGTCCAGTTCCAGGCCCTTGGCGATATTTACTACTATGACTCCTTTGCCTAAAAAGGGTCTTAGCTGTCGGGCCATCAAGCGGGAGGCATGGGAGGGCACGCTTAACACAACCAGGTCCACCCCGCGGGCGGCTGTTTCCAGGTCGGCCACCGGCATTATTCCGGCAGGCAATTCAACTCCCGGCAGATAGGCTTTATTTTCGCGCCTCTGGGCCAGCTCTGACACCAGCTCCCGGCGCCGCGCCCAGAGATTGACCCGCAAGCCTTTCCGGGCCAGTAAAATGGCCAGAGCCGTTCCCCAGCCGCCGGCGCCGACAACAGCGATAGTTGCGGTCAATTAACCTCGCTCCCCCAGTTTAGGTTCGGTCCCGGCCAGCAGGCGCTTGATGTTGGGCCGGTGGCGATAGATTATCAGCGCCGCCGCAGCAAAGGTAAAAAGGGTATAGGGCCAGGGCTGGTGGAAGTAGAGCATCAGAAATGGGGCCACGGCGGCAGCCGCAATTGAGCCCAGGGATACGTAGCGGGCCAGGATAACCATCACACTCCAGACCAGCAGCGCCCAGAACACGGCCGGCGGCGCCATGGCCAGCATCGCTCCGGCAACCGTGGCCACCCCGCGGCCGCCTTTAAATTCCAGGAAAACAGACCAGCTATGGCCAAGGACCGCCAGCATGGCTGTCAGAGCCGCCAGCCAGGGGCCGCCGATGACCTGGCCGAGCCAGACGGCCAGCACCCCTTTAAGGACATCGATTACCAGCACCACCAGTCCCGGTATTGTGCCCATAGTGCGCAGGGCATTGGTGGCGCCCACATTACCGCTACCCCGCCGCCGGATATCAAAACCGTAAACATAACGTCCCACCAGGTAGGCAGTGGGTAATGAACCAAGAAGGTAAGCCAGTACCAGGGCCAGCAGCCACATGATTTTCCCTCCATTTAATTCGGAAGTGAGCAGTGAAGTCCAGTCATTTCCCTTTACGGCTCCGGAACAGCAGGCGCAACGGCGTGCCGATAAAACCGAAGGACTGGCGGAGCTGGTTTTCCAGGTAGCGCTGGTAGGAAAAATGGATTTCTTCCGGGCGATTACAGAACAAGGCAAAGGTCGGCGGCTTGACCCTCACCTGGGTGGCGTAATATATTTTTACGGCCTGGCCTTTCACCGCCGGCGGCGGTGTCAGGGCTACGGCTTCCCGGATAATGGTGTTTAAAGTGCCGGTGGCAATGCGGCGGCTGCTTTCTTCCCCCACAGCGTCAACAACAGGCAGGATTCTGGCGACCCGCTGCCCGGTAAGGGCGGAAATAAATAAGATGGGGGCGTAGGCCATAAAGCCCAGTTCCTGGCGGACCGTTTCTTCATACCCGGCCATTGTTTTTTCATCTTTGAGTACCAGGTCCCACTTGTTTACTATTATTATAGACGCTTTGCCCTGCTCGTGGCCATACCCGGCAATCTTTTTATCCTGTTCGGTAACACCCTCCGGCCCGTCCAGGACTATCAGGACGACGTCGGCGCGCTCTATCGCTTTCAGCGCCCGCAAGACGCTGTAATGTTCCGTGGGGGCGGCGACACGGCTTTTACGGCGCATACCGGCGGTATCGATAAGGATGTAGTCATGATCTTCCCGGCGGATATAGGTGTCGATGGCGTCCCGGGTGGTGCCGGGCAGGTCGCTGACGATTACCCGTTCCTCCCCCAGGAGGCGGTTGACAATCGAGGACTTGCCTACATTGGGTCGCCCGACCACAGCGACTTTTAAAGCTGTCTCCTCTGCTTCTGCTTCCGTTGCCGGCAATAATTCGATTACCCTGTCCAGAAGATCGCCGATGTTTAACCCGTGCATGGCGGAAATCGGCAGCGGTTCTCCCAATCCCAGGCGGAAAAACTCGTGGGTCAGGGTTGGATCGTGAAAATTCTCCACTTTATTGGCTACCAGAATAACCGGGCGATCAGAGCGGCGCAGCAGCGCTGCTACTTCTTCGTCGTCAGCTGTCAGGCCGGCGCGGGTGTCGACAATAAACAGAATAACATCGGCATCCGCAAGGGCGAGCTCGGCCTGGCGCCTCACCTGGGCTACCAGGGGATCATCCGGCCAGGCGGCAATGCCGCCGGTATCCACCAGGGTGAACTGCCGCCCGCTCCATTCGGCTTCCCGGTAGAGGCGATCCCTGGTCACACCGGGGGTATCTTCGACAATAGCCACCCGGCCCCCGGTGATGCGGTTGAAAAGGGTTGATTTGCCGACATTGGGCCGGCCGACAATGGCTACTAATGGTTTAGGCAAAAGGCTACGCACTCCTCGTTTTCCCTGGCATGGCATTACCAGGATGTTTTGCTACCCTGAAAATAGCGTTCTGCCGACTCAGTATGTTACTGTATCGGGGGGAGGCAGGAACCCTTACGCCAGGCCCAATCCTTCCACCATGCCTTCCCCCGTTGCTGGCGCCATATGCACCGGCACTCCCAGGGCAACAGCCAAATCATCCGGGGTCAGGTCATCCAGGAACACCGGCGCATCCCTTTTGAGCATGACATCCGGAAGAAGGATGATGCCGTTTTTTTCCTGCACCCAGGCAGCGGCATCTCCCAGGCCTGCGAGCAGGTCCTGTCCGGTCAGGAGGCCGGCTGCCGTTACCGGGGGACCGAAGAAGTGATTGGTAACCGGGACCACCCGCACTGCCAGGCCGTCGACTTTTTGCCTTACCCTCGCGATGACTTCTTCCAGGAGCGGGGCGGCCAGGGTACCGGTGGCTATAGCCACCCGTGGCCAGGCGACCTGCCGGCGATTAACGGCGGCCAGGGTGGCGGTAAAACTATCCAGGAAAAGACGGGCGAGGCCGATACCGTTTTCTGTTTGGGGAAAGTCGTCGTAACAGGGCGCCGGCGGGAGCGGGCGGCCGGCCAGCAGGTAAAGCTCATCAGCCCCGTAGACCAGGCCGCGCCCGTAGCGGCGGCGAAAACCGTCCTGCCAGGCGGCAATCCAATCTACGATTGCCGCTGCCTCGTTGGGGGTTACCCGTCGTAATGGAAATAAGGACTCCCTGCGGTCAGTCAAGCCTACCGGCACCACAGCAATAGACTGCACCGCCGGGAACAGCCGGCCCAGATCTTTAACAGTACGCTCCAGTTCTCCACCGTCGTTGATCCCCGGACAAAGTACTACCTGGGTATGCATCTGGATGCCGGCGGCAGCCAGCTTTTCCAGCTGGTCGTTAATGGCGCCGCCCTGCGGGTGCCCCAGCATCCGCCGCCTCAGCTCCGGGTTAGTGGTATGGACGGATATATAAAGGGGGCTTAAGTGCCAGCGCAGGATATAATCCCAATCGCGGGGTTTCAGGTTTGTTAAGGTGATAAAATTGCCATGGAGGAAGGAATAACGATAGTCATCGTCTTTAACATATAGCCCGGCTCGCAGCCCCGGCGGCATCTGGTCGACAAAGCAGAAAAGGCATTTATTGCCGCAGCGGCGCAGGCCGTCGAAGGTCGGCGCGGTGAATTCCAGTCCCAGGTCATCGTCGTAATCCTTTTCGATTTCCAGCAGCCAGCGTTCACCGCCCGCTTTTTCGATCGCAACCTCCAGGTTCTCAACAGCACATTGATAGCGGTAAACAATCAGGTCCGGGACCGGTTCGCCATTGACGGCCGTCAGGATATCGCCCGGTTCGACACCAAGTTCGGCGGCAATACTACCCGGCCGGACGGCAGCTATCACTGCTCCAACCCCGGTTTCAGGTATAATAGGATCATCTCCTGTTTAATAATGCGCCGCCAAAACAGGCCGGTTATATGGCTGCCTGTAACAAGAGTTCTTCCCTTAGCGAAGGGCTGCTGGCGCTATTTCCGCCTTAATTATCCAATATTTTACCCCGGTCGTCAAGTTTTTGCTTGCAACCGGGGTTTTACGTCCTGGCAGTAATTTCGACCGGCGATTTTTGTACCGTCGTCCCTTTTGTAGCGGCAGCATTCCCTTGCTATTGTGACCAGGACAGGAAAATCTCGTTTCAGGCTCCATCGCAGCAGCCATTGCCCCACCCGGGCCAGGAATGAATAGCGCCGGCAGAAGGCACCCACCCGCCACAGGAAGGAAACCCGCGGCGTCACATCGAGCCATAATACCTCGTTATGCTCCCGGCCCAGGGCGGCCAGCAAGGTTTTAACAGCCCGCCGGGCTGCCTCGCCATCATGGCCGGCGGCGGCAGTATAGACCGCGTTTCCATCCGGGGTGCGGCCCATATAACGCAGGCCACCCTGACCTTCCGGGGCATCAAAATGGGGCAGTCTTTGCACCCGCGACCACTTCGGCAGGGAAGTTGCTTTTAATTGGCCCAGGTGCAGGGCGGCGACAATAACCGCGGCATGTGTGCCGCTAAAACAAGCATAAATAATGATCATGGTGATTATCTTTCTGTACAGGCCTTTCTACCGCCATTACGGTCTAAGTAACCTGCCCCTCAATTACCGGTTTTACGGCTCGTGCATAAAAACGATCACACCGGGGGGCCTGTGGATAACTTAAGTAAGCCCTAACCCGGCATAGCCTTAAACCAAAATCCTGCCGCGATATTTTCTTTCCACTTTGCGAAGATGTCCGGGCTTAAGGTACTAATTGAGTGCTGAGCTCTCCTGCCTCCTGGCCGGCCCACAGGTTGCGGTTTTGCTCGACAAAATCTACCAGTCGCCGGTAAGCGCTGCGGGTACCCCGGATCACCACCGGCCGGCCCGGTAAAGCCAGGCCCAAACGGCGGGAAATAAAACCGCCCAGGCGCATGGCGAGGTTTACCAGGGGAGATGTATTGAGCAGTAATATTTCGCACCGGGGTATTCCCAGAATATCAGCCAGGTCATAGATAAGGGTTTCAAATCTAATGCCCAGATTTTTTTTACCGGCTGCATACACCCTGTTGCCAGAGGCATCGGTACCCATATACTTCAGCTCGCCTTCTTCCCCTTTGCTGCAGCCATCAAAATACGGCAGGGCCAGGAGTTCAGCTGCCGTGGGCAACCGGTCCCGGGGTAATAACCCCAGGTGAATGGCTGCTGCCGTAACGGAAGAATGGGAGCCGCCAAAACAATGGTAGACGATGATCATTTTTGTTCCTGCTCTTTAATCCTTCTGCCAGCCGGCCCGCTGGTCGTTGGGTACGGCCTCGTTAACAGATCTCTTTTCCTGATCTACCGCAGCCTCTGGCTCTTTGGACCCTGGTCCCTTTATCCTGACTACCAGGGGTTTTCGTAATCGCTGCCAGCCCAGCAGGTTGACCCACTCTATCGAAGTAAATTGTTTTAGTCTGGCAATAGCCTTATCCCAACCACCGGCGGAGATAACCAGGAAAGCACCGCCGCCCAGGATGAGGGCCAGGATGACCCAGAAGACACCTTTCCAGTCGGCGGCCGTACTGGCGGTGCGGGCTGCCGCTGGCCGGGCGGCCACACCCAGGACGGGTGGCACGACGTCGGCAAAAAGGGTGACCCCGCGTTTAGCTTCCGCCAGGGTGTTGGTGTAGGTGCCGACTTCCAGGAGCATGGCCCGCGGGGAAAGGTCCTGGTTGTAGCTGCCGGCACCGATAAAGATCCCGCGGATTAATTTTGGGTAGCGGGCATCAGCAGCGCCCTTCAATCGCTTGGCCAGATCCAGATTGGCCCCCATATTCTGGTTTTCCCGACCCACGACCAGACGGATCATGGTCATGTCCTGACCGTTAACGGTGCTGCGGTAAAAGCTGGGGTCAGGTACACCGTCACGGTGGAGGTCAAAAATAGCCGCCGCTCCCTTTTGAAGCAAACCCGCAGCCGTACGGCGGGAACGCCGGTAGGCGCTGTCATCATGGGGAGCATGGGAGGTCTGGTCGTGGATTACGTTTAACCCCAGGCTGCGCAGGCGGTTGGCGAAGGCGCTGCCTACCTGGAGGATGCCGCCGTGGCCGGGGATACTCTCTGTACCTTCGGTGGGCAGGTAAGCTTCGTCATCATGGCTGTGGTAGACACCGATCACCTGGCTGCCGCCGGCCTGCACCGGCACCGCGGTATCATTTGCGGCTATACTCTCCTCGGCCTCCAGGGAGAGCTGTTCGATGCCGATTTGCCGGCAGATGGCCCGGTTGCCTTCCACCCGGATTACCCGGTAACGCCGGTTATCAGCGGCAATGAACTCGTCATTAATGTAGACCCGGCGGGCCATCATATCCAGGACCTGGCCCTCTTCATCGACCAGAACTGCATACTGTCCTTCGGTATGGGTTGAGGCTATCAAATCAGCCAGGCCGAAGACCCTGGTGGTTGCTTGCTGGCGGCCCTGGTAAAAAGATATCACCGTCAGGGTTAAAGCCAGAGCAAGAATGACTAAAGCGCGCCACAATTTGTCGGGCCGGTACCATTTATTCATTCTGCTCACCCTTGATACCCTTTTTGTTACCGGGCAAAGGTTTTAAAGAAGCTCCCCGCAGGCCGGCGAGGAGAGAGCGGGGGCGTCCGGCTGCTTCCGGCCCGCCCTGGAGCCTTTCCCGCGCTTCGCCGATAAATTCCGCCAGGAGCACGGCCACGACGGCAGCCATGAAGGTGACGTCAATAATCCCGGCGCCGCCAAAGGCTACAGTACCCCTGATCCCCCTGCGGAGATAATAAAAGAGGTCGACAATATCCAGCAGCAATACCCCCAGGATGGCCGCAACAAAAGCCGCCCGTCGCGAACGGCCGATCAGGTAGGCGACTACACCGGCGATGAGGGGGTAGTAGTACAGGGGGTCCAGGAGGCTGAGGCCGGTAACATTCCACGCTTCCCGGCCGCGGGTAACCAGGCTGATGCCGAAAAGCACCGCTGCGGTAAGGACGGCTCCCAGCAGGGCGCGTCCTGCTTCGCGGCTGCTGCCGGCGCGGTAGAGGACGTAGATGGCCAGACCCAGGGGGATCAGGCCGCCGCCTGCATTAACCGATGTAACCACCCGCCCGCTGGTGATGGGGATGTTGATAAAGCTCCCGGCGATCATGGCGATGATCAAGACCAGGGCGGCCCGATCGCTGAGATAGAGGCGATCCAGGACTCGGTGGGCCAGGCCGAAATAGACCAGGCCAAAGACGATAACGAGCAAGAGAACACCAGTAGTATAGCCTGCCATTATTAATCACCTTCCAGGGTTATATTTCCCTGCCAGGCAATAAATATACAATAAGGAACCGGCGTTGCCGGTTCCCTCGACCTTCTTGCTTCCTGTTTCTTATCTCCTGCCTTCTGAACGGCGGATGCCTTTCAGCCAGGCTTTGGTCTTTCCCGTGATTACCAGCGGTCGGGCGGCCAGCTCCGCCGGGGTGGCGCAGCCGGTCAACAGGCAGATATACTTTAACTCTTTCTGCCAGGTGAAGATTTCTGCCACCAGGGCTTCTTCGCCCTGGTCCAGGAGAATCTTCAAGAAATGGCCGGCCACGCCGGCGACCTTTGCCCCCAACGCCATAGCGCGGGCGGCGTCCAGGGCGCTGCTGATGCCACCGGTAGCCACAATATCTACCGGCAGGCCCAGCTGTTTGATCGCCAGGATGCTCACCGCAGTGGGCAGGCCCCATGCGGCCAGGGTGGTTACCCGGTGGCCGCGGCGCCTGCTTTCGATGCTGGCAAAATTGGTGCCGCCGTGGCCGCCGGTATCCAGGATGCGCACGCCGGTATGATATAGCTGCCTTGCCGATTCCCGGTCGAGGCCAAAGCCTACTTCTTTAGCAATCACGGGTACTTCCAGGGAGTTTACCATCGCGCGGATATTTTCCCGCCAGCCCCGGAAGGAACGGTCGCCCTCCGGCATGACCAGCTCCTGGGCGGCGTTCAGGTGCACCTGCAGGCCGTCGGCGGCGATCATGGCCACCGCCTGCCGGGCGTCCTCCGGTGAAGCGCCAGCGCTGATGTTGGCCAGGATTATACCCTCCGGATTTTCCCGGCGGGTAACGGTGAAACTCTGCTCCCAGTCTTTGTTCTCAATAGCTGCCTGCTGGGAACCCACGGCCAGGGCGATCCCCGTCCGCCGCGCCACCCGCGCCAGGGCGGCATTGATTGCCTCCGTTTCCGGCGGTCCCCCGGTCAGGGCGTTAATAATAAAAGGGGCGGCCAGGGTTTTCCCCAGCCACCTGCTCTTGAGATCAATATCAGCCCAGTCCAGCTCCGGCAGCGCCCGGTGAATCAGGTGGACGTCCCCCAGGCCGCTGGCGCCGTTATTTCCTTCCTGAAAAAAACGCAGGTGTTCCAGCTTACGCCGGCCTCTTGGCGTGGAAGCATCGGCCATCAGCCTGCTCACCACTTCCTATTTGGTTTCGTCGAAGAGTTCCCCGAAAAGGTCGCCCAGTTTAACGCCGCTATCATCCGGGCTTTCCTGATGTTTCTCCGGCTGCTGGGGCTTACTTTTGCCTTTATCATGGATGGCCTGACGCAGGCTCAGGCTCATGCGCTGTGCTTCCTGGTCTACACCCAGAACTTTGACCGGAATAATATCACCGACACTGACAACGTCTTCGGTTTTCTCCACATGGCGGTCGGCAAGCTGGGAAATATGCACCAGGCCTTCGATACCCGGTTCCACCTCTACAAAAGCGCCAAAGGGGGCTAGACGCAGGATTTTACCTTCCACGATTGACCCCACCGGATAGCGCGCGGCGGCTGTATCCCACGGATTGGGCAGGAGCTGTTTGCGGCCTAAAGAAACTTTGCCTTCTTCCTTATTGATATTCAGGATGCGGACCTCGATCTCCTGGCCTTCGCTTAAGGCGTCGCGGGGATGCTCCACCCGGCCCCAGGAAATTTCGGAAACGTGCAGCAGGCCGTCCACACCGCCCAGGTCGACAAAAGCGCCGAAACTGGTCAGGCGGCGCACGATACCGGTCCGCACCTGACCAATTTCCAGGCTGTCCCAGGTAGCCTGGCGTTGCTGGTCGTACTCTTCTTCCAGAATGGCTTTCCGGGATAGTACAACCTTATTTTTGCTGTGGTCCAGTTCGATGACCCGCAGGCGTAAAGTTTGGCCCAGGTAAGTGTTCAGGTCTTCAACGTAACCCCTTTCTACCAGCGAAGCGGGTACAAAGCCCCGGACACCGACATCTACCAGCAGGCCGCCTTTGACTACTTCGATAACTTCGCCGGACAGCTCGGCGCCGCTGGCCAGGTATTTCTCCAGTTTCTCCCAGGCCGCGCGGCGCTCGGCACGGCGTTTGGATAAAACGGGATGGCCGTCTTCGTCTTCGGGTTTTAACACCATCACTTCAAACGTGTCACCGGGGGCAACTACCTCATGGGGATCGCTGATATTGCGGTGGGAAAGCTCATTCAAGGGAATAACCCCTTCTGATTTGCCCCCTACATCTACCAGGACCTCATTGTCATTGATCTGGACCACTGTGCCGGTAACAATGCTGCCCCGGCGCAATTCCGGCACCCGCGCTTCCATCTGCTGCATTTCTTCATTTTGTTCTTGCGGTTGTTCTTCCTGCGGTTCTGCGGGGGCGGCAGGCTCTTCGTCAGGAGCGGGTTCCTCGATGACCGGTTCTACCGGCTCGACGGGTACCCCGGCCTCGACGTTATTGTCCTCTGCCTCTGGTTCTTTCGCGTCAGCCGGGGTTACTGGTTGGCCGATGGCGTTATCCTCCCCCCCGTCTGCGGCCGGATCCTTTTCTTCCGGTACCCTCTCCGTTTCTTTTTCTTCTTCGGGGACCATTACCTTGTCCTCTTCAGACAGCATTACAACTACCTCCTCAATAATCCACGCTGGGGTCGAAGCGCCACCTGTGACCCCGACCCTTCGGGCGTTTATAAACCACTGGCGACACAACTCCCCGGCCTGTTCCACATGGTAGGTCGGTGTACCAGTCGCCTGGCAAAGTTCAGCCAGGTGACGGGTATTGGCACTCTCCTTGCCACCTACTACCACCATTACATCTACCTGGCGCGCCAGCTTAACAGCAGCTTCCTGGCGCTGGCGGGTAGCCTGGCAAACGGTATTGTGTACCACCAGCGAATCCGTATGGGGACGTAAAACCGCTGCAACTTCATTTAACTTTGCCACCGGCTGGGTGGTCTGGGCTATAACCGCCCGCCGGGGATGAAAGGGCAGGCTGGCTGCTGCTTCTTTACCGGCAACTACTACCGCCCCGGGGCCGGCCCATCCGGCTAATCCTTCTACCTCGGCATGGCCGGGCTCGCCGACAATCACCACCTGGTAACCATCGCCGGCCAGTTTCCCGGCCAAAGCTTGAGCCCGCGCGACAAAGGGACAGGTGGCATCGACTATTTCCAGACCCTTTTCCCGGGCCGCGGCCAGGGTCGCCGGCGTTACACCATGGGAACGGATTAATACCCGCCCGCTTTCTATTTCTTCCAGGGAATTCACCGGGCGGATACCGTCCCGAGCAAGTTCTTCCACCACCTGCCGGTTATGAACCAGGGCTCCCAGGGAGGCGATAGGTTGGGCAGCCTCCCGGGCCATCTTTACGGACCGTGTGACGCCAGCACAAAAACCAGCATGATCAGCAACTATCACTTCCACTAAAAATCTTCTCCTGGAGCATGGCTAAAATTTAGTTTGCTAATTCCAGCCAGGCATTATTTACATTTCGCGAAAAAGGCGCAAAATCCTGCTTGCTATTAAAAAAAGCTGACCTCAGGCCAGCATTTTATTTAAAGTCTGGCAGGCTGCGGCCGTCAGGTCCTGAACCTGCTGGGGGGTGCTGGGTCCGGAAGTTGCAATATTTAGCGGCGGGCCGAATATTACTCTTACTCTCTGTCCCCTTAAAACCCTGTTGGTATTTTTGATAGCCACAGGCACGAGAGGGGCGCCGGTTTTTAAAGCCAGGAGGGCGGCACCATGCTGGAAGGGCAGCAACCTGCCGTCGTGGGCGCGGGTGCCTTCAGGAAATATTCCCAGCACCTGGCCGTTATGCAGGACCTCCAGGGCTGCTTTCAAAGCGGCGCGGTCGGAATGCCCCCGGCGGACAGGAAAGGCATGCAGGCCGCGGATGATCCATTTTAGGACCGGTATATGGAAGAGCTCTTCTTTGGCCATAAAGCGTACCGTCCGCGGGGTCGCCACACCGACGGCCACAGGATCAAGGTAGGATATATGATTGGCGATGATAATAACCGGTCCTTCACGGGGGAAGTTTTCCCGGCCGCGAACCTCCCAGCGACAAAAGAAGCGCAGGAAAAGATAGCAAATAAATTTGGCGAATTGGTAAAACAAGGGCCAGCCCCCCTACCTCTTGCCCCCTGCCTCGTTGCAGCTTCCGGATTGAATCAGGTCCAGTATTTTCCCTGCCACTTCATCTACCGTCAAATTACTGGTATCAATGATTATAGCATCAGGTGCCGGCCGCAGGGGGTCGACTTCTCGCCGGCTGTCCAGGGCGTCACGGCGGCGGATTTCTGCTTTTACCGTTTCCAGGTCAACCTGCTGCCCGGAAGCCGCCAGTTCCTGGCAGCGTCGCCGCGACCTCTCTTCCAGGGAGGCCGTCAGGAAAAACTTATAGGGCGCATCCGGTAAAACATTGGTCCCAATATCACGGCCGTCCATAACCACCCGGTTGATAGCGGCCAGGTGCCGCTGGATTGCTACCAGGCGGCGCCGCACCTCGGGCACCCTGGCGACGGCGGAAACACCACGGGAAACTTCCTCCTGCCTGATGGCGGCAGTAATATCGCGGTGATCACAAAAAACCCTGATCTCCCCTGCAGCCGTGTTTTCGAGGGTAATGCTTGTTTTTGCCGCCAGGGCCGCCAGCTGCTCTGCCTCAGTTAGATTTACCCCCTGCTGCAGGGCTTTCCAGGTCAGGGCTCGATACATAGCCCCGGTGTCAATATATAAAAAGCCGAGTTTCTGGGCCAGGAGCCGGGCCGCCGTACTTTTACCGGCCCCGGCCGGCCCATCAATGGCTACGTTGCCAGACAAATTTCTGCTCACGCCTCTTCCCGAACCTCTACTCCCAGCCGGATCAGGTCGGCAACGAAATGGGGGTAGGAAATGGCTATACATTCAGCACCCTTGATCACTGTCGTACCCTCGGCTGCCAGAGCGGCGACAGCCAGGGCCATTGCCAGGCGATGGTCGCCGTGGCTGTCTACGGCAGCCCCTCGCAGACGGCCGGTTTTGTTTCCCTGGATCACAAAACCGTCGGGCCTTTCCTCAATGGCCGCACCCATCACAGTCAGCTCACGGGCGAGCGCGCTGATGCGGTCGCTTTCTTTGACCCGCAGCTCGGCAGCGTCGCGGACTACGGTGGTGCCGGCGGCCGTGGCGGCCGCCACCGCCAGGACCGGCAGTTCATCGATGAGACGGGGGATGAGCTCGCCGCCGATGGGCAGGCCCTGCAGGCTGCTGGAAGCGACTTTGATATCACCGGCCGGCTCGCCGCCGCTAGCAGCCGCTGGAGTTACTGTTATTTGACCGCCCATGGCCTGCATTACCTCCAGGATGCCGGTACGGGTGGGGTTGAGATTGACATTGGTGATATTAATACTGGCTCGCGGGTGGATACACCCGGCCACCAGGAAAAAGGCGGCAGCGGAAATATCCCCGGGAATATTAATAACAGGCAGGGGCTGGAGTACCTTTTTACCCGTTACCGTAACCTGCAGCCCATCGACCTTTATGTCCGCCCCGGCGGTCCGGAGCAGGCGTTCGCTGTGGTCACGGGATTGGTACGGCTCGGTAATTGTTGTGGCGCCGGGAGTAAAAAGGCCGGCCAGCAGCAGGGCTGATTTAATCTGCGCGCTGGCTACGGGCAGGGTGTAGCTAATGGGCTGCAGGTTACCGCCCCGGATGCTTAAAGGGGCTTGTTCCCCGCCCCGGCGGCCCCAGATTTGCGTTCCCATGGCCTGCAGGGGCCTGGCGACCCGCCCCATAGGCCGGCGTCGCAGGGAGGCGTCACCGGTAATGACGCTATAAAAGGGCAGGCCGGCCAGCACTCCCATCAGCAGGCGCATGGTGGTGCCGGAATTGCCGGCATCGAGTACCGTTTCCGGCTCGTGCATCCCTGCCGGGCCACGGCCGTGGACGACTACGCGGCCATTGTGGGGGCCGTCGATATCCACCCCCAGGGCGCGCAGGCAATTCAGGGTGGAGAGGCAATCGGCACCTTCCAGGAAACCATCGATTGCCGTCTCTCCTTCAGCCAGGGCACCGATGATGGCCGCCCGGTGGGAGATGGATTTATCCCCGGGAGGGGTTATATTTCCCGTCAGGGTTGATGGGGGCTTAATTATCAGCTGCATCCTG
>DFYS01000092.1:0-207 GCA_002383405.1 Moorella sp. UBA4076 | reverse complement strand
TTTCATCCTGCTGCTGGTGCCGCGTCAGCGGCATGGGCGTCTACCCTGAAAATAGAGGTGGGATGTGAGAGGTGAGATGCGAGAGGCTGGCAGGAACCGGCTGCGCCAGTTCCTGATTGGAAGCCCTTCACCTCACCGTTTACATCCCTCTGCTGGTGCCGCCGCGGCGGCATGGGCGTCTACCCTGAACATAGATGTGGGAAGTGA
>DFYS01000091.1:11880-13560 GCA_002383405.1 Moorella sp. UBA4076 | reverse complement strand
CGCTTCCGTTTCTGACTTTACCCCTCCAGTTCCTAAAATGCGGTTGATTTCGTCTACCGGGTATCTTCTTTGGCCGCTGGGCAACCTTACCGGCATAAGCAAGCCTTGCTTTTCCCAGGCCCGTAAACGGTTCGGGTGTACGCCTAATTTCTTTGCTGCTTGGCTAATGGATAACATTTCCATGCCTTTAGATTAGCATAACAGTAGGTTTTAGTCAAGTATGTTTAACGATTTCGTAGCTGCTGCATCCCTCCATATATAATCTCCATAAATAATCTCAAGATGCTGCCGGAAGTGGGGCCGCTTGAACTATACTTAAGATGCGCCCTCCGGGAACCGGTAACCCCATCTTCGATGCCGATTTTAATCCTTCATCGCCAGAACCTGATTGAAAGCCTGCCGCGCCGGCTTCAGGCCTCCATTTTGCCCGGTGCCTGGCCGCAGCGGCAGTTTCTTTCGCGGGGGATAGCAGGAATGCTCCCCATGATGAGGTCGCGCAGGTTTTTGCCGTTTTGGTCCATAATCGCCAGGACCTCTGCGTGGCTTAAAGATGTGGCGGCAATACCAGCGGCCATGTTGGTCACCATAGCGATGAGGCTGTAGCAGAGGCCGGCTTCGTGGGCGAGGACAACCTCGGGGACGTTGGTCATGCCCACCAGGTCGCCGCCCAGCTGGCGGATCATGCGGATTTCCGCCGGGGTTTCAAAGCGGGGGCCTTCGGTGCAGGCGTAGACGCCGCCATCGTGGGCGGTAACCCCCAGCCTGGCGGCCGTCTCTAACAGCAGTTGCCGCAGCTGGGGACAGTAGGGGGTGGTAAAATCGGTATGGACCACGCCGTCTTCTTCGCCCTCAAAAAAGGTGTAGCTGCGGGTTTTGGTGAAATCGAGAAAGTCGTCGACGATGACAAAATCCCCCGGCCGCATCATTGGGTTGGTGGAGCCGACGGCAGCTGTGGCCAGGACCCGTTCTACGCCCAGCATCTTCAGGGCCCAGATGTTGGCGTGGTAGTTAACTCTATGAGGCGGCAGCGCGTGCTTCTCGCCGTGGCGGGCCATGAAGGCTATCTCCTCGCCCTGGTAGGTACCCACTTTAAGAACGGCGCTGCTGTAATATGGCGTGTCCATCTTGATTTCGCGAATGTCGCTTAAAATGCCGGGGTCGTAAACCCCGGAGCCGCCGATAATAGCTATGCGCACCGGTTCACTCTCCTTCGCCGCGCGGATGCTCCCGCTGCCTTCAGGCACAGGGTGCACTAATATTAAGATAGCCGCACCATGTTACCCAACAGCCTCTGCCTTCAGGCACAGGGCACTCCTCGCTATCCTTTTATTCTTCCCCCTTCCATCTTAGGCTCTGTTGCCAGGCCTGTCAATAAAAGTTTGGTGCTGGCGCATCTAAAAGCGCTAAAATCCATGCCTGCCAGGGACTTTGACCTGCAATTTGTGTCATATAAGCTTATAGCCCATCCACTTAATTCCTTATATAACGCCATGTCTGTGATTCGTGCATCAGCACTGATAATAGTTGCTGTGGCCGGCAACTGGAAAAAAGCCCCGCCGGGCGTGGGGCCGGCGGGGCCGCTGTATTGCCAGTTGAGTGCCGGGTACGGGCGTCTACCCTGAAAATAGCGTTCACCTGCGCTACTGTACCTGGGATGAAGCAGGTTCCCTCCAGGCGCCA
>DFYS01000091.1:10225-11872 GCA_002383405.1 Moorella sp. UBA4076 | reverse complement strand
ATGCGCCCTCCGGGAACCTGCTTCACCCCGCCTGCAATACTGCCATTTTCATCCCTCTGCTGGTGCCGCGCCGGCGGCATGGGCGTCCTGGAGATCAACCTGGCAGCCAATAGCCGTAGAGTTCATGCGGCGGCCTCTGAGTTCGAGATACTTACTGCGATAGACAGCGTCACAGTGCGGCTCGATGGCCTGAGTGGAACTCTATATTTCCTGGACAGCCACCAGGTGGCTCTTGCCGTAATAATTCACTCTGGCTTTAAATTTTTCGCTGACGAAGCGCAGAGGGACCAGGGTACGGCCATCCTCCACCCGTGCCGCAACATCCAGGTTAACCGCCGCCCCGTCAACTTCGGCTACATTACTGTTGATGACCAGGCGGATGGTGACATCATCCAGTTGAATGATCACTTCGCCGTTATCATATTTTACCTCCGCGCCCAGGGCTTCGGCCAGGGCGCGTACAGGTATCATCACGCGGCCGTTTTCAATCCGCGGCGCTACATCAAAACTCAAGCCTTTTCCTTTAGCAAAGACCTTGACCTGCAATTCTCCGGCAGCGGCACAGATTTCGTCCAACTGCTGGTAAGCGTCTTCATCAGCGGGCTGCTGCGCCAGGATGGCCTCCAGCAACTCCTGTGCATTTTGAAAATGTCCGGCTTTAAAATACATTTCCGCTATGTGTTTATTTAGTTGTAACTTGCCGGTAACATCAAGGGTCGTATCCGCTGCCAGGGCGTTTTTCAACTGCTCCGCCACACCGGCGATCTCGCCGGCGTCCTGCCAGGAAGGCAGTTCCGCTCTGGCCTTATAAACCGCTTCGGCAACGCTTTCCCCTTCCAGGACAGCCGTCAGGGCAGCGCGGGCGACGGGGTTCTGTACGTGCAGCAGGGCATTGGCTACACCCCGGTAGACATGCTCCGCTACACTGCCGTTCTGGTGCAGGTTTAACCGTTCCTGATCGCGTTCGCGCTCCTGGTCGCGATTCTGGTCCCGATCGCAGTCCTGATCCATTTCACAATCCCGGTCCCTTTCCTGATCCCGGTCTCTTTCCCAGTCCTGGTCGCTGTCGGGAAGCTGATTACCAGTGACAAAGAGTTTTTTGCCCTCGGCCTGTGCCCAGGCTGGCAAAATAAAAGTAAATACCAGCAAAACCCCCACAACCAGCGCTAACAACCGTTTACCCCTGTGCATTTAACCGGCACCTCCATATAAGATATGAGATGGGGGAGGTGAGAGGCAGGATGTTTAATTAAAGCCCGCCTGCTCATATTTCTCACCTTAAATAGTGGCAGCGCGCCGCCTCGGTAAGGTTCCTCCCTTTGATGGTTTCACCATACTTTTCGCTGCAGGTCCCGGTTTTAGGGGGTATGGCGGCAATTATCGGCGCCGGTCGGGACGACCTGTAATTCTGCTATCGAAATACTGGCGGAACGTAACTACCCTGAAAATAGATGTGAGAAGTGAGAGGTGAGATGTGGGAGGCCGGCAGGAACTGGCTACGCCAGTTCCTGATTAGAGTTGGTCTGCTTCTGTTTTCTCCCGTTCGCTGAAGGCAGCACGCTGTCGTGAGCGGCTCCTCCGAATTGAGATGGGCGATAGGAGATTTGGGAACGCCGGAGCAAACGCTCATGCCGCTTGCGAGCGGCA
>DFYS01000091.1:0-10103 GCA_002383405.1 Moorella sp. UBA4076 | reverse complement strand
CCTGAAGGGAACCTGCCCCACCCCCGACAGTAACATGCTGATTCGGCAAAATGCAATTTACAGGGTAGCTACTTCTGTGATGAAGCGACCGGCGGCAACCCGGCCAGCCAGTTGCGGCCCAGGGCCAGGAAAACGCCGGCCATCAGGCCCAGGACCATAGCCACGGCCGTGTTGAGGAGCAGGCGCGGCCGCACCTTTTTCGCTTCGCTGGTAGCGTCGACAACCTGCGCCGGGTTCATGCCGGCCAGCCGGTCCTGCAGGGACAGAAACTGCCCTTTAAGGCCCATCTTTTCCTGGGCCTGGAACCCCTGCAGCTGCGCCAGCTGCAGGGCATAAAGCTTGCGCTCGATTTCGCTTAGAGGCGCCTCTTCCAGGTTGGCGATCAACTCATTGATGCGGCCCTTCTCGGAGCCCGCCTGTTCCAGTTCCCGGCCGACCTCCTGCAGGTTTTTTTCCACAGTGGCGCGGCGTTCCTGGTAGAGCTTGTTCCGCTGGGCGACAAAAAGGTCGACCATCTTGCCGGTCACCCGGGTAACCTGGGCGGGGTCCGGCCCCTCCAGGGAAAACTTGAGGTACCTGGTGTCCTTGATCACCTCGGCCTTAGCTTCAAAGTCACGCGGGTCAGTGGTAATAGCCAGCTCTTTCAGGGCTGCAGTCAGGAGGGCGCGGCTCTCCAGGATCTCCCGCCCTTCACTCTGCTGCAGCGAACCTGTATCCATCTTTTCCAGCTCTACCAGGGACTCCACCCGGTAAACCCCGGGCAGAGCCAGGCTGGCCAGGGCAGCGGCCAGCATCGCTGCCAGGGTGATGGCGACGACCAGCCAGCGCTGGCGCCAGAGCTGGAGAAAAAGCGCCCGCAAATCGATTTCGTCGCCATAGGGGGCAGTTTGTTCCGGAGGTATGCTCATTATAAGTACGGTATGCTCCTTTCCTTATGGGGCGGCTGTAAGGAAACAAGAAAATTGCTTGCGCCGTTACAAAAAGCAAGTTGCTCCTTTCTAACCCGGCACAGCCGGAACCAAAATCTTACTGCGATATTTTCTTTCCACCTTGCGTAGATCATTGGGACTAAGGGACTATAGAGGGCGGCTGTAAATAACTCCCCGGCAGCTGCCCGGGCTGTCCCCCATCTTAACCGCCGCCAGCGCCCGGGACACTTGCTCCCCCGGGCCGGGCTGATGCCCGGGTTTGCGGGGCTTTGGCTGCAGGGACGGCCGGAACAGGCAGGCTCGGTAGTTGCGCTCTTCGTTTCTATTCGACAGGCGCCGTCGATTTCCTGCTTAAGTTCTTGTTAAGCTCTTGCTTCCTGCCTCTTGCCTTCTGCCTCTACTTTCTGGGGGTATAAACAATTTAGTAAGGTGTCCCCGTAATTAGACGGTATTTACGAGCAGAGGTTTGTCGCCAGGCGGTCCCACTGCTGCCAGTCTTCAAAGACCGGCAGGTAGCCCCTGGCCGCCAGCATCGCCTTTATCTCCGCTACACTGCGGGGGTCGGATATCTCAAACTGGGGTGCGGCACCGTCGGGGCGGGCGTAGCCCCCCACGCGGGTGGAAGAACCAGCTGAGATTTTCGTGACCCCCAGGGGCAGGATGTTATCCCGGAAGGCCGGGCTCTCGCGGGTGGAGATAGTGATACCGGCGCGGGGTAAAAACAGGCGCTGCGCCAGCAGGATCTGCACGAAACTGCGGTCATCGACCGGGTGCTCCGGCTGGAAACCGCCGATACTGGGGCGCAGGCGCGGCAAAGAAATGCTCACCTGCACGTCCCAGAACCGCTGTTGCAGGTAAGCGGCGTGCAGGCCGGTGAAAAAAGCCTCCCGCCGCCAGCCGGCCAGGCCCAGCAGGGCTCCCACCCCGACGGTCCGCATGCCGGCGCGGCAGCTCCTTTCCGGGGCGTCCAGCCGGTAGTGGTAATTGCTCTTGGGACCGCGGTGGTAGCGGGCGTAAGCTTCGGGATCGTAGACCTCCTGGAACATAGTGAGGCCGTCAACCCCGGCGGCGACCAGCTCGCGGTACTCTGCTTCATCGAGCGGGTAGACCTCGATACAAACACTGCTAAAATACTTCTTCAATACCCCGACGCAGTCCTTGATATAGGACACCGGATTATGCTGGCGCGATTCCCCGGTGAGGATGAGGATATCTCGCATCCCCGTAGCAGCGATGGCGCGGGCCTCTGCCTCGACCTGCTCCAGGGTGAGCCTGGTGCGGCTGAACTTGTTGCCGGCATTGAAGCTGCAGTAAGCGCAGCGGTTGACGCAGAAATCGGAAAGGTATAACGGCGTAAAAAGGAAGATGACCCGGCCGAAGTTCTGCACGGTGATCCGGCGGGCTTTCTGCGCCATTTCCTCCAGGCAATCCGCGGCTGCCGGTGCTAACAGGGTCAGGTAGTCAGCCGGCTGGAGGTGCTCTCTGGCGAGGACCTGCCGGACATCGTCCGGGGTACGGCTGCTGAGGAAGGCCGCCAAATCAAAACCGGCATAGCGCTGGTAGACCTCGGTATAAAAACCCATCTTAACCCCTCCTGACATTATTAAACCAGGAATCCCGTCAGCGGTGATGACGCTTCGGCCAGCTCCCGCGCCGGCGCCAGGCCCGACAGGTAGGCCGTCCGGCCGGCCGCCACCGCCAGGCTGAAGGCACGGGCCATGGCCGCCGGGTCACGGGCGGTGGCAATGGCGGTATTCACCAGTACCGCCGCGGCGCCCATCTCCATAGCCTCCGCCGCTTCGGAAGGCCTGCCTATGCCGGCGTCGACGATAATGGGCAGGTCGATCTCTTCTATTAAAATACGGACCATCTCCCGCGTCTTCAGGCCACGGTTGGAGCCGATAGGCGCCCCCAGGGGCATGACGGCCGCCGCGCCGGCTTCCTGCAAACGTTTGGCCACCATCAGGTCCGGATTCATATAGGGAAGGACCACAAAGCCTTCCCGCGCCAGAATCTCGGTGGCCTTGATTGTCTCGTAGTTGTCCGGCAGCAGATAGCGCTGGTCGGCCACCACCTCGATCTTTACCCAGTTGCCGCAGCCGGCGGCACGGGCAATCCTGGCGATCTTCACCGCTTCCTCGGCGGTCCGGGCGCCGGAGGTATTGGGCATCAGGGTGCAGCCCGGGGGGATATAAGACAGCTCATTCTCCCCGGGGTTATCGAGGTCCACCCGGCGCAGGGCCACGGTGACCACCTGGGCGCCGGATTGACGCAGGGCCTCGCCCATTAGCGCGTGGCTGGCGAATTTGCCGGTGCCGATAAACAGCCTGCTGGTTAATTCCTTGCCGCCGATAGTCAATATGTCGGCCATTACTAATCCCCCCGCTCATTTATCCCGCTTTACCGGCGGCGGTGTGCCGCCTCGATAAACCATCCTGAAAATAACGTTCTGCCTGCGCTACTGTACCTGAGGTGAAGCAGGTTCCCTCCGGGCGCNNCCACTTCCCGCCCTTATACAAGGACTTCGCTTCGCAGCCCAGCACTCAATCCCGTGCTGCTTAAATTACTAACATAAATCTCATATGGTGGTTTCTAAACCCAAGCCGCTAAATTGATAATTGAGTGCTGGGCGCCTTCCGGGAACCTACCCACCCCTCACCCCCACACAATACCGCTCTTCTCATCCTGCTGCTGGTGCCGCGACGGTAACCACCGTATAGGCTGCACACAGCCTGCCGCGCCTGCCATCCGCTTTTACCCGCCACCGACGATTCTGATAACCTCCACCTGGTCCCCCTCGCTGACTGCACGATCAGACCAGGTCTCCCGCTCTACTACTTCATCATTGATGGCTACCACAGCAGCCGCAGCGGTAATTTTTTTGGTATGCAACAGCTGCGCCACGGTTGTACCCGCAGGTACTTGTTCCATTCTGCCGTTTATAAGTATTTGCACCCGCCTTACCCCCCCTGGTAGTTGGTGAACATCCAGCCGGTGTTTGTACCAGATTTTGCCTGCGCAGAGCTGCTCCGGGATACCCCTGCGATTGTGTCCTGTATCACCAGTCGCCAGCTGTTTTCGTCGGCAATGTTGATGTGGCTACAGGCCAGCCCTTGCCCTGTGTCCTGTATAGAGAAATCTCGCTTGGTCCAACAGGTTTTGGGCCTCCTGATCGAGCTTGCCTTATGTCCTGTAGGGCAAAAATAGGAGCTTCCTCCCGCATACACAAGCGTACCCGGTGGAAGCTCCGATTTAGTTCGCACTTCAATCATCATTACTTCCCTACGGTGGCATTACCCACATCAGGTTCAAAGGGTTAGGCTTGAGCAGCCTTCTCAGCCTTGCGGCACCCCTATCAATGATCTATTTTGTTGTTAATCCTATTTTAAACCGCGGGCTGAACTTTGTAAAGGTATACCGCGGCCCGAACAGCTGTATTTTTAAAATGCCAGCCAGGGGCCGGCTTAAGCCCGGAGCCAGCGCCAAAGCCCTTCACCAGGTCCCAGGCAATCTGGCTGGTAGTTTTGCCACTGGTGCGGCATAGTTCGACGGCATTTTGCTTGAATCCTTCCTCGTATTTTCGTCTGAAATCCCCCATGGACACAACGCCTCCTTACTCTGATTATACACTCTTAACTCTGTGTCCTACAAATCAGGAGGTCAATGCGCCGGCTCATGTATAAGACCATGGCTTAATCGTCTAAACCTCCAGTCGCCTTTCGAAGTAGGGCACGGCGTCGCGCAGCTGCCGGTCTAAGCCGTCGATGAAATCGTACTGGCTACCTCGCGCTGCCAGGGTTCGCTGTAGGTCAGTGCGAATACCGTATCGGTCAGCCAGCGAAGGTCGTGCAGCTTGTTCGGGTTGGTTTCGTCCGCGGACGCCGGTGTCCGTTGCTTGGGGCTGTACCACCTGCGCGGGTCACGGCGAATCGTTTGTTCCAAACGGTTGTTAGTCTCTGCGCTGCAAGGACTGTACCAATTTGTCCTCACTGCTGTACTTGCATCAGGATGTCACGTATTTCCCCCGGATTTTTCGCCACCACCGCCGCCCACCGACCAAACCCACCGTGCGCATTCACGGCCTGGATCCATTCATCGAGATAACGCCGTTTCACGCGGTCCTGCTCGGTGTCCTGCCCTTTCGTTTCCATTACGAGCATATAGCCGCTCTTGAGCCGTATTAGAAAGTCGGGACGATATTTCCGTACGACGCCGCGATAAATGTAAAGAATTTCAAAACTGAGGTGGTCGTTCTTCGCCCAGGCAGCCACCTCGTCGCTAGTATCGAGCACGTAGGCATCCGAGGCTTCCCAGGTGCTGTCGTACACACAGACGTTGATGTGCGAGCGGCGCGTCCGCTCGCAAGGCTTACCCGTGTACCAGGTGCGCATCTCGGCCGTTGAGCGGATGGGGTGATCGCGGTCGAAGACAGGTACCAGACGCTCGGCGTTCTCCTGCCTCACGGCTTCCCAGACATGCTGCACGACCCGCGACATGTTCAGCATGATGATCAGCCGCCGACGAAGCTCGTCTTGATAGAAGAGCGGCGGGAAGATGGCAATCCGGTCAGAACGGATGAATTGCTCGACGATCCGCACTAGCTGCGCCAGCAGGATTTCGCGGCTGCCGTGCCAGGAGTGCTTCATCTGGTCGAACACGTCCCGCGCCGTCTCGAAGATGATGCGCTGGACGCGGAACTCCCGCGCCAGCCGCTCTAGCTCGATGCGCTCGATTTTGGTGACGTCTGGCTTGCCTTCGAGGATGGGCGCAAGTTCTGCCACCTGCGCCGTCTGTGCGGCGTTCAGTTCCAGGGTCTTGACTTGCGACCAGTCCAGCGTCAGCGTAGGCTGGAAGACGCGGTCAATGCGCACGACGTTGGGCCAGCAGATCTCGAACTGCGCCTTGGCCGGGTCTGGTTCGACCGCGGTCTTGGGGGTCGGGGGCGGCGGCGGACCGCCTCCAGAATCCTCGTGCGGCAGAAAGGTGAAGGGCACGCCGAAGATGTTGACGTACTCCGGCTCGAGAAGGCCCGTCTCCGGTTTCACCTCATAGTACATACGTCGTAACCCCCGCCCCACCACCTGTTCGCACAGGAGCTGTGACGTGAAGGCCCTCAGCCCCATGATATGCGTCACCGTCTTCGCATCCCAGCCTTCGCTGAGCATGCCCACTGATATCACGTTCTGGATCTTCTCGCCAGGTTGGCCCAATTTGCCTACCGTATCCACGATCCGACGCAGCAGTTCCGCCTGTTCAGACTTAGTTAGTTTGCGCTCGACCGGCGAGTCCTCTTCCACCGCAACGTCGCTCTCGTCCGGCGCATCCCCAGGCGCAGCGGGTTCTTCCTGAGCTTCTGCCTGCTCCAGCACCTTAGAATCGATATGCAGGGTGTGCTCAGGGTCACAAAGTTCGTCTATGTGGATATGCCGCGTATCAAAGGCGTGCTTGACCCGGGCGGCGGTCTCGGTGCGGTTGCACACGGTGATCATCACCGGCGGGGTGACCAGCCCGGCATCGCGCCATCCCTTCCAGGTCTCACGCCAGTCGTAACCCAGCAGGTCGTAGGCGTTCAGCACTAAGTCGGGCAGGGGCTCCTCAGGATGGGCACGCCGATTCAGATCGTCCTTCACCTCCAGGTCGTTGTAAATGTGATAAAGCCGCGACTTGTAAGTATTGGCGTCAGGCACTGCGTCGTCGCGCACTACTACGCGCGGGGTCTTGACCAGCCCTGACTCGATGGCATCGTTCAGGCCAAAGTCGCTCACGATCCAACCGAACAGCGCCTCATCGCTGCTCTTCTTACCTGAGGGCGCAAAAGGCGTGGCCGAGAAGTCGTAACATTTCAAGATGCCGCGCGAACGGTGGAGGCGGTCGAGCCCGCCGATCCACACCGTCGCCTCCTCGGCGCTGTCCTTATGATCGCGTTGGCGCAGGTACTTGCCTTCCGCCTCCCAGTTCACCCGCCAGGCGTGGTGCGCCTCATCGTTGATGACCAGGGTATTGCGGGCATTCGCCATCTCGCCGAGCACTTCACGGGTGTAGGCTTCGTCGCTCTTGACGCCGCGCTTGTCCACACTCCTCCGTTTCTTAAGCTGCTCTTCGCTCTCCCAGGCCAGCGCGTGCCAGTTGCGCACGAGCACCTTGCCCTGCCGCAGCTTATCGAGTAGGGCAGAGGGCACGATGTTGAAGGCTTCGTAGTAGTTGTCTTCCGCGGCCGGATAAAGCACCCCCAGCCGCTTCTTGACGGTCAGCCCCGGCGCGATAACCAGGACGTTCTTCGAGAAGCGCGCATCCTGCGGGTTAGCAACCTTGTTGAGGACATGCCAGGCGACCACCATCGCCATCACAATGGTCTTGCCGGTGCCGGTGGCCATCTTGCAGCACTGCCGCTCAAAGCCGCCGCCGTCACCGGGTATCTCGATACCGACGCGCTCCGCGGCGGGCGCCTCTGTGAGCCAAATGAGCGTTTCCACCGACTCTAGCTGGCAAAAGAAAAAACGCCGCGCATCGAACTCCTCGGGGTCGCGCCAGTATTCCAACAGGCGTTTGGTGACACTGGTCACGCCCGGATAGCCCGCCTCACGCCACGCCTTGACGCGCGAGCGGATCTGATTGACCAGTGGAATCTCGACAAAGATGCCCGGGTCATCGAACGCTTTCGAGCCGGGTGTCGCCATAACGTATCCCGCCGGGCGACGGCCTTCGACCCGATCGAACGTTCGCGTCTCCCGATCATAGCGCCAGTGACATTTTGGCTCCACATATGGCGAGTTGATGATGAGGCGGTCTATGGTAGTGCGGGCCATCACTCCACCTCCATTACCTTGAGGCTTTCGATGCCCCGGTCGTCCACGATCTTGACGGCGATGCGCTTGTGCTCGCCCGGCTCAAAGAGCAGCGACACGGTACCTCGATACGCCTCGATCTGATCCTCGTCGATCTCGGCCTTGAGGTTTTTCGCCAGCCGCGCCCAACCCTCGTTCTCTCCCGCCATCGGGAAGAAAACCTGGCTTGGATAGAGACTGCGCCCGTCATAGTCGGTGTCCAGCATCCAGACGGCGATCTTGTCCGCGCCGCCCGATTCGATGCCGCCGGTCTTGGTGTTGTAGTAATCGAAGCCGTGCACCGACACGCGCAGCTTGCCCTTAGCCTCGCCCTCGGTGATGCGCTCCAATTCCACGTCCGGCTGGCCGATCAGCCAGAACGACTCGTTGCTGGCACGCTTCTTCTTGAGGTCATCGGTCAAGAGGTCGGCGTTCATCTGCGCCTTAAGCAGCGTCACGCCCGGCCAGTGGGTCTCGCCGATGTCCTTGGCGGCTTCCGGGTCGAACTGGAAGGCGGCAAAAACGATGATCTTCGGTTTCGGCACCAGGGTCTGCGCCTCCTCGATGGCCTGGGCCACCTGGCGCTGTTCCAGCGGCCCGTGCTCCGGACCGAAGGAAACCACCACCCGCATCGGGTTGTACGCTGGCGCTTCTTCGCGCACACGATCGGCGCCCTCGTCGCTCGGCCTAGTCTCCCCCTCGGCGTGCAGCCAGCGGCAGCCGGGCAAAAGCTCCAAACGAGCGAAGCGGATATACTGCCCGTTCTTGCCGCGGATGCCGTTCCTGAACAGCTCGTCGCACCATTCTGCCTGGCGCAGCGTCTCGCCGGAGCGGGCGATGGAATGATCTGCCGCCGGCGGGGGCGGTTCGAGAATCTCATCCACCGACTTGGCCACCGGCGCCGGTACCGCCTCCACCGTGAATGGCCCGCTCACACGCACCTTCTTGCGGTCCATGAAGGGCTGGTCGTAGATCGTCTCCTGCTCGGCATGGCGGGCGATGGCCTCGTCCGTGGCTTTCTGCACGGCGCGGCGCGCGGCGTGGAATTCGTCAAAGGGTTGGCGCGCCTCATGCGGCCATTCGGCGGGAAATTCGAACGGCACCTCCCATTCCAACAGAGCCCCGGCCGGGGCATCCTGACCCGAAGGGAGCTTGATCGTTTGACCTTCGGGCTTGCGGCAATCCACGGACTGTCCGGCGCGCCCGCCACGAGCCACGCGAAACGGCGCAGGCTGATGCGCACGCAGCGCCTGGTTCAACGCCGCGAGCGCCTGCTCGATCGCCGGGTGCATGCTGGCGTAGATGCTGTCAATCTCCGGGTTGTTGGCGATGGACTTGAGCGTCACGTGCGGCACGGTCTTGCAGTCGAACGTGCAGGCGCCGGCGATCTCCTTGGCCGGGTCGGTCAGCCACGGGCCGTCCGGGTTGCGCCGCACGTCCTCCGCGCTGGTCGGCCGCAGCTTGAAATAGTCGAACTTCGCGGTCAGCAGCCGCTGCCGCGCGATGGCCAGCGCCACCCGGCTCACGTCGATGGTGATCCAGCGCCGCCCCCAGTTCTCCGCCGCAAACGCCGTCGTCCCGGAACCGCAGGTCGGGTCAAGCACCAGGTCGCCCGGATCGGTCGTCATCAGCATGCAGCGCTCGATTGCACGCGAGTCTGTTTGCACGACATACACCTTTCGGTCGCCAACAAATCCTCCCGTACCAGTATCAGTCCAGTGAATCCCAATTTCAGAGGCTGGATAATCTTCCCAATAACGACGGAACCTAAGTGTATTGCCCTTCTTAATTGTGCGGTTAGCTTTTATCAACCGTTGTACTCCTTCAGCGGTTGTTGTCCAATGTCTGGTGGGAGGTGGCAAAAATGTCTCCCCCTCGAAAAACACATCAAATGCAAGCGATTGTACAAAGCCGTCGGAGTTTAATGGGTTTCGAGATAGCAGTTTTTCATCGCGATTTATCCGCAACAGTCTTGACGAATCACTGGCCGTCAAAATCTCCACCCATCCGTTTGGATGCTCGATAGCATCGAAGAATTGCGCGTCAACCTGCTGTGGCGCTCCTGACTCGAACAATTTCCGAAACTTGAGTTTGTCTTTGGCCTTAGAATACCAGAACACATAGTCGAAGTTTCTTCTCAATAAGTCAGCAGAGAAACCTCCTGTTTTTTGAAAACAGATCATAGCGCAATAGTTTTCCGCCCCGAACACCTCGTCCATGATCGCCCGGACGCGGTGCAGGTTATCATCCGAGATCTGCACGAAAACGCTGCCGGTGTCGGCCAGCAGTTCCCTGCACAGGGTGAGCCGGTCGCGGAGGTAGGAGAGGTAGGAGTGGACGCCGAGGGTCC
>DFYS01000137.1:20101-33320 GCA_002383405.1 Moorella sp. UBA4076 | reverse complement strand
AGCTCGTCCAAGTATAAGGGCGAGAAGTGGCGCCTGAAGGGAACCTGCTTTACCCCCAGTGCAGTAGCATATTGATTCGCCAGGACGTTATTTTCAGGGGAGCCACTCATGACAGGGTGTTGTTCCCGGCGAACGGGAAAAAATAGAAGCAGGCCAACTCCCCGGCACGCAAACTCAACCTGGTTGCTCAAGTAGAAAAACGTCGTACTAAGTGTTTATGCCAGTAATTTAAACAAGCATTGGTTGCGTGCCGGGCCAGTTCCTGCGGTCCTCATGCCTATTCCCACCTCCAACCTCTCACCTCTCACCTCTCATTCAAGGCTGTTTCCGGCCCGGTTTTGATGGTGCGCTTGACCCTGAGGATGGGAATATTGGCAACCAGGGCCACTGAATCATTCTCCTGCGTAAAGTTTACTTCCAGACCGGCGGTGTCAATATCCAGGTATTCGGAAATGACGTTGATCAGGTCATTTTTCAGGGCTTCCAGCAGGTGGGGAGAAACCCCGGCCCGGTCATGAACCAGCACCAGGCGCAGGCGTTCTTTGGCAATTTTTTTGCTGGCGGTAGTATCACGCCCAAAAAAGCGCAGTAAAAAATCTAACACCCTGCATATGCCCCCCTTCCCTAACCCAGACCCATAAGTTTACGCAGCCTGGCCATAAAACCGCCGCCGGCATCCCAGTTCAAGAAGGGTACCTCTTCCCCCAGCAGGCGGCGGGAGATATTGCGGTAAGCCTGGCCGGCGCGGGAATGGCGGTCCAGGACCGCCGGTTCACCCCGGTTGGTGGAAATGACGATATACTCGTCCTCCGGCACAACGCCGACCAGGTCGATGGCCAGGATCTCCAGCATATCCTCGATATCCATCATGTCACCCTTGCGGACCATATCAGGCCGCAGGCGGTTGATAATCAGGCGCGGCGCTTCCATTTCCGCGGCTTCCAGGAGACCGATAATCCGGTCGGCATCGCGGACGGCGGCAACTTCCGGCGTCGTTACCACCAGGGCCTGTTCGGCGCCGGCAATGGCATTTTTAAAGCCCATTTCAATACCCGCCGGACAATCAATTAAAACGAATTCAAATTCCTCTTTGAGGCGCGCCGTGAGGTCAATCATCTGCTGGCGGCTGACGGCTGTCTTATCCCTGGTCTGGTTGGCCGGTAAAAGGTACAGGGTTTCCAGCCGTTTATCCTTAATCAGGGCTTGTTTTAAACGGCAACGCCCTTCGACGACGTCAATAAGATCATACACAATCCGGTTTTCCAGGCCCATGACCACATCCAGGTTTCTTAAACCGATATCCGTATCCACCAGAACGACTTTCTTCTCTAGACTGGCCAGCCCGGTACCCAGGTTGGCTGTAGTGGTTGTTTTGCCAACCCCGCCTTTACCGGAAGTGACGACGATCACTTCACCCATTTTGTTCCTCCTCTTCCTGGATCGTACTTCCACTTATCCATCGCTTTTCGCCACCAGGTTGGTACTTTTCAATAATAACCGCCTCATCCTGCACGCGGGCGATCTCCGGTTCTTCTCCCCCGCCCGGGTTTTCATCATCGGGGGCGCGGGTGATGTAGCCGGCGATCCGCAACTGGGTAGGCTGGAGGCGAAAAGCGATGACCACCGCTTTTTCGTCACCTTCAGCCCCGGCATGGACTACCCCCCTGCACGTGCCCATGACAATGATATGGCCGCTGGCTACGATCTCGCCCCCGGGATGAACGTCGCCCATGACCACGATATTGCCCGGGTACTTGAACCGCTGGCCGGAACGCACCGTTCGGGACACAAAAAAGGTATGGTTCGGTCCCTTGCCCCCCCGGGGGATGCCCGCCCTGTCAAGAGAGGTGGGAAGCTGGCGGTTGGAGGTGGGTGACTCGTTAGAACTGGTTGCGCCAGTTCCGGATGGTAAACCTGCCATCCTTCCTTTTTCGTCCTCTGTTGGTGCTATGGGTGCAGCGCCAGCTGCTTCTCTGGTTTCACCACCGGATGCAGAAGACACCGGGCTTTCCTCCTTGTTACCGGGCGGCAGAATCCGTTGCGGCTTTATGTATTTTTCTACACTGACAAGGTAAATCCTGCCGCGACAGGAAAAAAGACGGGGTCTTTTTTCCCCGTCATCTCTCCAAAAACAGACATTGCTGGACATTATTCCACCGCAACACCGTTAAAAGGCTTATTCAGGATATCCGTAAGGCCGAAATAACGCGCCAGGACCATACGGGCCACCACCCCGGCGGAATCGCCGCCATGCTGCGCGCCTTCAACCACGGCCACAATCGCTATCTGAGGGTCGTCATAGGGGGCGAAGGCGACAAAGGTGCCATTGGTTTTCCCCTCCGGCCCCGACTGGGCGGTGCCGGTCTTGGCAGCTACCGCTATATTGGGCGGAAAATCCCGGAAGAGGAAGGCGGCCGTGCCTTCGCTGGAGCGGGTCACTTCCAGCATCGCCCGCCGTACCTCGGCCATGGTCTGGGGCGCCACGGTCACCTTTTCGACCACTTCCGGCTGGTATTCCTGTTTCAAAGAGCCGTCGGCACCGATGACCCTGGCGACCAGGCGCGGCCGCCAGCGGGTGCCGCCGTTGGCCAGGGTAGCGATATAGTTGGCCAGCTGGATAGGCGTGTAGTTGTTGGCCCCCTGGCCTATAGAGGTATTAAAGGTATCATAGGGGTGCCAGGTGGTAGCAAAGTTATATTGGAGCTCGTATTCCGCCTGCACCTGTTTTAATTCCTGTTCCTTTTGTTGGAGGAGGGTTTCCTTTTCCCCGGCAGCAGCCGCCGCCAGGCGGCCGGCATACCTCTTTTCGATCTGGTCCTGTTGCTTCTTTAACCACCGCTCCCAGTAGGGGCCGTTAAATTCCTTTTTCCATTCCGGTGACGGCAAGATCCCGCTGGCCTCACCGGTAAGGCCGNNGTCCCCGGCCCACTGGAAATAGGTGTTGCAGGATACGGCCATGCCCCGGTACAGGTTGACATTGCCGTGGCCCGAAGGCACCCAGCAGGTGATACCGCCGGGTTTCCAGTAACGACCGCCATCAAAGATGGTATCCGACGGTTTGACTGCGCCGGCATCCAGGGCGGCCATGGCCGTAATGGGTTTGAAAATCGACCCCGGCGGGTAAACTCCCTGGATGGCGCGGTTATAAAGGGGTTTTAAATTCTGATCGTTGTAATAGCCGGCTTTTTTGTTATAGTTGCCGTTGACGAAATCATTGGGGTCAATGCCCGGCTTGCTGGCCAGGGCCAGAATGGCTCCGGTGCGGACATCCAGGACTACGGCGGCCCCGCCGCCGGCGGCAGGGTCCTTTTCTCTGGTGGTCGCAATCACCTGATCCAGGGCGCTTTCCAGGGTCTGCTGCAGCTGCAGGTCAATGGTTAACTGGACCGTATCCCCTGGCGTGGGCGGCAGGGTGACCAGGTCGCGGACTTTGCGGTTCTGGGCATCCACTTCGACCTGCTCGGCACCCTTTTTGCCCTTCAGACCCATTTCCCGGCCGTTGTTATTGCTGTATTCCAGGAAAGCCTCGATGCCGCTCTTGCCGATTTTATCGTTAAGGCCGTAATTCTCTTCCTGGCGGGCCGCAAACTCCTCTGCCGTAATCTGCCCGACATAGCCCAGCAGGTGGCCGGCCAGGGAGCCGTAGGGGTAATAACGCTGCGGCTCTTCGGTGATGTTTACCCCCGGCAGGTCCTGACGGTGCTCCTCCAGCCTGGCGATCAGGGCGGCGGCCTCCGGATCGCCGGCGGCAATCCTCTTTATTTCCGCCGGTTCATAATGATAGGGATTTTGATCAATTAATTCGCTAATGGCCGCCGGCGTTAATTCCGGGTCGCTTAACAGGGCTGCCAGGTTGTTGATCACCTGCTCCCGGTCCTGACCGGGCATAGGGCGCAGGGTAATGACATAAACCGGCTGGCTGGCAGCCAGGGCGTAGCCGTTCCGGTCCAGGATATCACCCCGCCGCGCTTCAATGGGGTTAATGCGGATGCGGTTGTTGGCCGACTGCTTGCTGAACTCCTGGGCACTGACGATCTGCAGGAAAAAAAGGCGCGAGGCCAGGAGGATAAAAATAAAAATGATGATTGCCAGGTAGCCGTTGAGGCGCCGGGAGAGACCCTGCTTCCAGTTCTCCTTTTCCTGGCCGCCCATCATTTCACCACCTCCCTGGTAAAAATCCTTGCTGCCGGATCATTGCTAACGTGCCGGGGTAATGCTTAAATCCCTGCGGGCACCGGCCCCAGGAATGGCCCATCCGAAGGGATGGCCATCTCACCTCTCACTTCCCACCTCTACCTTTGTAGAAGCTGTAACCGAGGAGGGCCAGGCTGCCGTTATAAACAGCCATAGGGAAAATCACCCTCCCGTAGCCGTCCAGCCAGGGATAATGCCAGCCGGCCAGATGCCCCACCAGTAAATTTAAGCCTCCCTGGCCCAGGGTGGCCAGAAAGGCCAGGAGACCCGCCACCAGCAGGTTGTCCTGGTTCAGGGAATCTGTACTTAAACCCACTACATACCCGGTTATCATTTTGGTCAGGGCGTTTAAGCCGAGCAATCGGCCTGTATAAAGGTCTTCGAGCAAGCCATAGATAAAGCCCAGGGCTGCTCCCGGCGGCGCCCCCTGGCGAAAAGCGTAAATCACCAGGATGACCATCAGCAGGTCAGCCTTGACGCCGGCCAGTTTCAGCGCCGGCAGCAGGGTTGCTTCCAGGGCGATCCCGGCCATCCCCAGCAGCACCAGGCCCAGAAACTGCATTAGCGGTATCCCCCTTGACCCGCGTGATGACCAGGACCTCTTCCAGGCGGTCGAAATCTACCGCCGGTTCGATAATCGCCCGCTTCATCAGACCGTCAGGTTCCGGTAAAAGCTTGACTACTGTACCCAGAAACAGGCCGCGCGGAAAAATACCGCCCAGGCCGGAGGTAACTACTACCTGTTGTTCCATTACCGGGGCATCACGGGCAATATGGACCATCTGCAGGTAGCCGTGGTAATCCGGGCTCCCTTCCACAATACCCGGCGTCCGGTTAACTTGAACCATACCGCCCACCGCGCCCTCGCGGTCCAGGAGCAGCAGGACCTCAGCCGTCTGCGGTGTCACGGCGGTAATCCGCCCCACCACCCCCAGGGGAGTCACCACGACCTGGTCTTTTTGCAAACCTGCTTTTGCTCCCAGACCCAGGGTAAGGGTGTGATACCAGTTGGAAGGGTTACGGCCAATGACTGGCGCCACGGTAAAATCAAAGGTGTGACGGTATGCTTCCGTATAATTAAGCAGGTTGCGCAGGCGCTCGTTTTCCAGGCGGTATTCTTCCATCTGGATGCGGGCCGCCTTCAGGGCCGCTACCTCCTGCTGCAAAGCCTGGTTCTCCGCCTGCAGGCGCCCGTAATCCCGGAGGGTCGTTAAGATGCCCGCCGCGTGATAAACCACTGCGGTAATACCCTGCTCAGCCGGTGCCAGGGCTTCGCGGAGACTCACTTCCAGAGCCGTCAAACGACCGCGTTCTCCGGCCGTCCAGCGCATGAGCCAAAAGAGCCCGACGGCCGCAATCAGCAAAAGAAGAGGGGCTATGAGCTTGCGCCAGTTACGGCCCACCGGCTCCTCCCCTCCTTAACCCAGTCGCTGGGAAGGCATAAGCACCCGTTTCAGGACTTCAATATTCTCCAGGACCTTGCCTGTACCTATGGCTACCGCTGTCAGGGGGTCCTCGGCCATATTCACCGGCATGCCTGTTTCCTGGCTCACCAGGCGATCAAGGCCCCAGAGCAGCGACCCGCCCCCGGCCAGAACGATGCCGCGATCCATCAGGTCCGCCGCCAGCTCGGGAGGGGTCCGCTCCAGGCAGACCTTGATGGCCTCCAGGATGGCGGCCACCGGTTCCGCCAGGGCTTCCTGAATCTCGGTTGCCGTAATCTCCACCGTCTTGGGCAAGCCGGTCACCAGGTCGCGCCCGCGGACAGCATAGTTGTGTTCCTTGCGCGCCCGGTCATCGTCGGTATCGCCAAAGAAAGCCGCCCCCAGCTCAATTTTAATCTCTTCCGCCGTCCGTTCACCAATCATCAGGTTATAGGTACGCTTAATATACTGGGTAATGGCTTCATCCATCTCGTCGCCGCCAATACGAATGGAGCGGCTGGTGACAATCCCCCCCAGGGAGATCACGGCCACCTCGGTGGTACCGCCACCAACGTCGACAATCATATTACCAGTTGGCTCATATACGGGTAACCCGGCGCCAATGGCCGCGGCCATCGGCTCTTCAATCAGGTAGGCTTCTTTGGCTCCGGCCTGGAAAGCCGCTTCCCGGACGGCCCGCGCCTCTACGGCCGTAACGCCGGAGGGAACGCCTACGACCACCCGCGGCCGTACCAGAAACCCGCGGGAAATGGACTTCTCGATAAAGTAGCGCAGCATGCTCTGGGTGACATCGAAATCGGCAATAACGCCGTCTTTCAGGGGCCGAATAGCAACGATATTTCCAGGGGTACGGCCAATCATCCGCTTTGCTTCCTCGCCGACAGCCAGGACATTGCCTGAACCGCGCTGGATAGCGACCACTGATGGCTCCCGCAGCACAATGCCTTTATGGCGAACGTGGACCAGGGTATTGGCTGTTCCCAGGTCGATCCCGAGATCGCGGGCAAAAATCATACCTTTAGCTCCTTCCAGCTCAACTCGCACCCATTATAGTACATAATGAAATTTAAGGGCAACAGGATATAAATAGAAGTACATTATAGTAGATTTCGTTCTTTGAAGCTGGTAAAGCGTCCGTCGCCGATAATTAAATGGTCCAGGACCTCTATACCAAGGATACGACCGGCCTCTACCAGGCGCCGGCTCACCGCGATATCCTCCTGGCTGGGGGTCGGGTCGCCGCTGGGGTGGTTGTGAGCCAGGATAATGGCTGCGGCGCTGCGGCGGATAGGGTCTTTAAAAACCTCGCGCGGGTGCGCCTGGGAAGAGTTCAGGCTGCCGACGGAAACACTGTCCACCCCCAGTACCTGGTTTTTGGTGTTGAGGGAGACAGTGCGGAAATTCTCCCGGTCCAGGAAGCGCATTTCGTCCATGAGCAGGCTGGCCACATCCCAGGGGTTTTTGATTATCGTCCGGGTAAGGGTAAAGGCAGCCAGGCGCCGGCCCAGCTCCAGAGCTGCTTTCAGCTCGGCGGCCTTGGCCAGGCCGATCCCTTTTTCTTTTTGTAATTCCTCCAGCGAGGCCTGGGCCAGGTACTGGAGCCCCTCGGGCCGGGAGAGTACCCGCCGGGCGACGTCAATGGCCGTTTCCATACGGGTGCCGGTACGAATGAGGATGGCCAGCAGCTCGGCGTTGGACAGCGCCTGAGGCCCGGCGGCCAGCAGCCTTTCCCGCGGCCGCAGCTCTTCCGGCATTTCTTTAATGGTGGCAGCTCGCTCCAATACCCCGCTCACTCCACTTCTTCCTCATGTAAGGACTTCGCTTCGCAGCCCCCGGGCGCGGCCAGGCCCGGCCATTCCTTCCCTATATAGTCCCATACGTTGTAGTCGAATTTCGCCAGCAGGTCCTGCAGCTTCCCCAGGGGCAGGCCGACAACGTTATAGTAATCGCCCTTGATAGCCGTCACCAGCAGGCCGCCGAGTCCCTGGATACCATAAGCGCCGGCTTTGTCCATGGGTTCACCGGTAGCCACATAGGCTGCTATATCCGGTGCCGCCAGCTTGCGAAAGGCTACGTCCGTATCAACGCAGGCCGAGTACGCCGGCCCGGCCGGGGCCTGGACTACGGCAATACCGGTGTAAACCGTATGGACGCGGCCGCTTAAATAGGCGAGCATAGAAACCGCTTTGGCCGTAGTAGCAGGTTTACCCATGATATTACCCCGGCAGACGACAATAGTATCAGCACCGATCACCAGGGCGTCTTGATGCGTAGCCGCCACATCCCGCGCCTTGGCCAGGGCCAGGGCTTCCACCCGTTCCAGGGCCGGCATGTCCTTAAAATCGTTCTCGTCGATCTGGCTGGGGCAGACAGTAAATGGCAACCCCATCCGCCGCAGCAGTTCCTCCCGTCGCGGTGAAGCGGAAGCGAGAATTAGCTTAGTCAAATTAATGCTTACCTCCCGGCCTTTAACGCCCGGCGGAAGGCCAGGTTAAAGGTGAGTAGTTCCAGGTTGACAGAAAGGTCGACATTGCGCACGTCAATGGGCTCAGGTACATTCAGCACCCGCGGGGCAAAGTTCAATATGCCCTGAATACTGGTCCGGGCCAGCTGGTCGACAACATCCTGGGCGTATTCCGCCGGTACGGCAATGATGGCGATCTGCGCCTTTTCCCTGCTGATAACCTCCGCCAGCCGTTCCATGGGATATACTTCCACCCCGTTCAACCGGTAGCCGATTTTGTGAGGGGCATTATCAAAAATCCCTACTACTTTGAAGCCGCGCTCGCGGAAACCACCGTACATGGACAGGGCTGTCCCCAGGTTGCCGGCGCCGATTATTACCACCGCCCAGGTGGTATTAAGGCCCAGGATTTTGATGATATGCCAGTATAAATCCTTTACATTATACCCGACGCCGCGGGTGCCGAATTCACCGAAGTAGGCCAGGTCTTTGCGTACCTGGGCCGGGCTGACGCCGACACCTTCGGCTATCTCGCCCGAGGATATGGTTACAATACCGCGGCGGTCAAGCTGCGCCAGGTAGCGAGAATAGACCGACAGCCGGATAATGGTCGCCTCGGGAATTTTTATCGTCTTCATCTGCACTGCCCCCTTTAGGAAAAGGTACCGTCTTCACAATTATATGCTATCAGGTATTCGCTGCCGGCGGGCAAATTCCTCTTTTTTGAGCTTTAAAAGCCATTCCCTGGCGTCTGCCACCATGTACAAAGATCCTGTTACGCAAACCAGGTCGGACGGCGCTGCGGCTGCCAGGGCGGTTTGCAGGGCCGCCGGGATAGCGTCGACTACGCTTACCTGGTCGACGTAGCGGCGGACAAAAGCGGCCAGAGATTGCCAGTCGCGGGCGCGGGGGTTATTGGGCCGGGTAACGATGGCTGCCGCCGCCAGGGGAGCCAGCTCGGCCACCACCTTTTCCCGCTCTTTATCAGCCAGCATCCCCAGGACCAGGATTAAGCGGCGGTAGGTAAATATTTCTTCCAGCGCCCGGCGGAGGCTGGCCGCCCCATCGACGTTATGAGCCCCGTCGATAACTACCAACGGCTCCCGGTGCATAATCTCCAGCCGGCCCGGCCAGCCGGCACGGGCGAGGCCGCGGCGGATGGCATCCGGCGCGACGGCAAGCCCGTGGTGGCGTACAGCCGCTTCCACGGTGGTGACCGCCGTGGCGGCATTCTCCAGCTGGTGCCGCCCCAGCAGGGGTACTTTGAGGCCGCTATAAGTCCCCAGCAGGCCGCGAAAGTCAAACTCACCCCCGGCCAGGGACACCTGCTGTTCCTGCCAGGTAACATCCCGGCCGACCTGGTAGAGAACGGCCCCTTTTTCCCGGCAGGTGCGGCTGATTACTGCCAGGGCGGCCGGGCGGTGGGCGGCTGTAACCACGATACCCCCTGCTTTGATAATACCGGCTTTAATCCTGGCGATGGCGCCCACCGTTTGGCCCAGGTACTGCATGTGATCCATGCCTACATTGGTGATAACGCTTACCAGGGAGGATTCGATAACATTGGTGGAATCAATGGCGCCGCCCAGACCCACCTCCAGGACGACCAGGTCAACTTCCTCTTCGGCAAAAAATTTCAGCGCCACGGCGGTACTGACCTCAAATTCGGTCGGGTGTTCAAAACCCTCGGCCACCATCGCCTCCAGGATGGGCTTGAATCCGGTCAGCAGTTCGGCCAGGCGCTCGTCCGCAATCGCGGTACCGTTAATCCGCATCCTTTCATTGTAAGAATGGAGGTGGGGGGAGGTAAAAAGACCCACCCGGTAACCAGCTTGCTGGTAGATGGAAGTCAGCATGGCCGCTACCGAACCTTTACCATTGGTGCCGCCGATATGGATATAGCGCCGCCGCCGGTGGGGCGAGCCGGTACGGCGCATTAATTCTTTAATCCGCTCCAGACCCAGGTTGTAGCCGAACTTGGTCAGCTGTTTTAGAAACTCCAGCGATTCGGTGTAATTCAACCCTTTGCCCCCATCAACCGGAGGTCAGAGGCCTCTGACCGCCGGCATTTTTTATGGAAACCAGCCTCTGAAAACCTGCAGCCTGGTGCCGCAGGATGAAAGAGGCATCACCCGCAGGGCGATAAACGATTTAAAAAGCATGTTCCCGTGGTATAAAATTCTAAAGCTCTTTGACAATCAGTATGGGTTGCAACGGGTCGATGGGCCGTTGCGTAAAACTGATTCCCGAGAGAGTCCGGTGCTTTTGACAAAAGCACGTATCCAGGCGGCCTCTTTTTAACCCTTAAGGAAACCCAGACGCTGGCTCAGAGCCTCGCCTTCAGCCTTTAACTCCGCCATCTTCGCCTCTTCTTTGGCGACAATCGCCGCTGGAGCTTTGGCCCGGAAGCCGGCGCGGGCGAGTTTCTGTTCCAATCTGGCCAGTTCGACGCGGGTGCGCTGCAACTCCTTCTCCAGCCGCGCCCCTTCCTTCTCCAGGTCAATCAGGCCGGCCAGGGGCATCAAGATCTGTACCCCGCCGCTGACTGCCGCTGCCGCCCGCGCCGGCGGCCGCGAGAGCGATGGCAGGACCTGTACTGGACTTGCTGCCGCCAGCACCGCCAGGTAGCCGCTTGCCGCTGCCAGCGTTTCCCGGTCTTCCGCCGCCGCCGTTACCAGAATGACCTCCGCCTCGCGGCCCGGCGGGACGTTCATTTCCCTGCGCAGGTTGCGGACGGCCCTGGTCACGGCCATAATCAGCTCCATGGCCGCCTCGGCCGGCCGGTCATCCCGTTCCGGCCGCGCTAACGGCCAGGGGCTCACCATAATGCTCCCCCTTTGCCCCGGCAGGTGCTGCCAGATTTCCTCGGTGATAAAGGGCATAAAGGGGTGCAGGAGCTGCAGGCTCTGACCCAGGACCTCCACCAGTACCGCCTGAGCTGCCTGCCTGGCCTGTTCATCCTGACCGTACAGGCGCGGCTTAAGCAATTCGATATACCAGTCGCAGAACTCCCCCCAAAAGAAGTCGTAAAGCAGCCGCGCCGCCTCGCCGATTTCATAGGTCGCCAGGGCGGTCGTTATGGCGCTGGTAAGGTTGTTTAAACGGCTGCGGATCCAGCGGTCGGCCAGGGTTAAATCACCCGGCTGGATGCTGGCGGGCGTGAAGTCCTTAAGGTTCAGGAGGGCGAAGCGGGCGGCATTCCAGATTTTATTGGTAAAGTTGCGCGTCCCTTCCAGTCGCTCGCGATGAAAACGCAGGTCATTGCCCGGGGTGTTGCCGGTGACCAGCATCAAGCGCAAACAGTCGGCGCCGTATTTTTCGATGACCTCGATGGGGTCGACGCCGTTACCCAGGGATTTGCTCATCTTCCGCCCCTGGGCGTCAAGGATAAGGCCGTGGATGAGCACCTCGCGGAAGGGCACCTGGCCCATGAACTCCAGGCCCATGAAGAGCATCCGCGCCACCCAGAAGAAGATGATATCCCGCCCGGTTACCAGAACCGAGGTGGGGTAATAAGCCTTTAATTCCGGGGTAGCCTCCGGCCAGCCGAGGGTGGAAAAGGGCCACAGGGCGGAGCTGAACCATGTATCCAGGACGTCGGGGTCCTGCTCCAGGGCGGTGCTGCCGCAGGAGGGGCACTCGACCGGGTCGGTGCGGCTGCAGATCTCGTCGCCGCACTGCTGGCAGTACCAGACCGGGATGCGGTGGCCCCACCACAGCTGCCGCGAAATACACCAGTCGCGGATATTCTCCAGCCAGTTGAGGTATACTCTGGTGAAACGTTCCGGGACAAAGCGGACCTCGCCCTCATCCACCGCCCGGATAGCCGGTGCCGCCAGGGGCGCCATACGTACGAACCACTGGGGTGAAACCAGGGGTTCCACCACCGTGCCGCAGCGGTAGCAGTGGCCGACAGCGTGACTGTACTCTTCCTCCTGGACCAGGAAACCGCTGCTCTTCAGGTCGTCCACCACCTGACCGCGGCAGGCGTAGCGCTCCATGCCGGCGTAGGGGCCGGCTTCGGCGGTCATGACGGCATCCTTGCCGATGACGGCTATGGCAGGAAGATCATGGCGGGAGGCCACTTCAAAGTCGTTGGGGTCGTGGGCGGGGGTGATCTTGACGGCGCCGGTGCCAAAGGCGGGGTCAACATAGGCATCGGCAATCAAGGGGATCTCGCGGTTGACCAGAGGCAGGATCAGGGTTTGGCCGACGAGGCCCCGGTAGCGCTCGTCGTCGGGATGGACGGCCACCGCTGTATCCCCCAGCATGGTCTCCGGACGGGTGGTAGCCACGACTATACCACCGCTGCCGTCCTTAAAGGGATAGCGGATGTGCCAGAGACGGCCGGCTTCTTCCTCGTGTTCCACCTCAATATCGGAGATGGTGGTGTGGCAGCGCGGGCACCAGTTGATGATATAGCTGCCGCGGTAGATAAGGCCTTTTTCATAGAGACGGACAAAGACCTCGCGCACGGCGCGGGAGCAGCCCTCGTCCATAGTAAAGCGTTCCCGGCTCCAGTCGCAGGAGGTGCCCAGCAGGCGCAGCTGCCGGGTGATGCGGCTGCCGTACTCGTGTTTCCAGGCCCAGACCCGCTCCAGGAACTTCTCCCGGCCCAGGTTATATTTACTCTGACCCTCGCGGGCCAGCTCTTCTTCCACCCGCGCCTGGGTGGCGATGCCGGCATGGTCGGTACCCGGCACCCAGAGGGTGGCGTCGCCGCGCATGCGGTGCCAGCGGGTCAGGATATCCTGAAGGGTGTTATCCAGGGCGTGACCCAGGTGCAGGCTGCCGGTGACGTTGGGCGGCGGCATGACGATGCTGAAAGCCGGCTGCCCCTCTGCCGGCAGGGGAGCGCGAAAATAGCCCTCTTCTGTCCAGTGCCGGTACCACTTTTCTTCTACAGCTTGAGGATCATAGACTTTAGCCAGCGTAGCCAATACTTCTGCCTCCCCGAAAAGCTACTTGCCCTGACCGGCTCTTATTCCCCAGCGAGGGCAACAAAGCCGGCTCTCACAAAAAACCCCCGTCCGCTCGGACGGACGAGGGGGGATCGGCCTGACGCAGCGTTCTACCCTGAAAATAACGTTCTGCCTGTGCTACTGTACCTGGGGTG
>DFYS01000137.1:15534-20050 GCA_002383405.1 Moorella sp. UBA4076 | reverse complement strand
TCCGGGAACCTGCTTCACCCCGCCTACAATACTGCTATTTTTATCCTTCTGCTGGTGTCGCGCCAGTAGCATAGGCGTCTATGCATAATCTTACCGATTTTTGGCTGCTGCTGTCAAGTATTTTCACCCTTTTTTACCAGGGCCTGGTCAAGGACTTCATCCATGTGCTCCACCAGGGTAAAGTTGAGCTTGCGCCGGATATGGGCCGGGATGTCCTCCAGGTTTTTCTCGTTGGCGCGGGGGAGGATAATATTTTTCACCCCGGCGCGGTGGGCGGCCAGGACCTTTTCTTTAATACCGCCCACGGGCAGCACCCGGCCGCGCAGGGTAATCTCGCCCGTCATCGCCAGGTTGCCCTTCACTGCGACCCCTTTCAGGGCTGAAGCCATAGCTATCGCCATCGTAATCCCCGCCGAGGGGCCGTCCTTGGGAATGGCTCCTTCCGGTACGTGGATATGCAGGTCGTGCTTCTCATGGAAATCAGCCTCCAGCCCCAGGGCGCCGGCGCGCGAACGGAGGTAGCTGAAGCCGGCATAGGCGGATTCCTTCATAACATCGCCGAGTTTGCCGGTCAGGGTAAGGTTACCCTTGCCCGGGAGGACGGAAACTTCAATATTGAGGACTTCGCCCCCTACCTCCGTCCAGGCCAGGCCGTTGGCTACCCCGACCATGTCGTTTTGAAGGGCTTCCGTGTGGCGGAAACGGGGGATGCCCAGGTAGTCTTCCAGATTACCGGCGCTGATTTTAGTAGCTTTAGTTTTGCCGCTGACGATATCCCGCGCCGTCTTGCGGCAGATGGTGGCAATCTCCCGTTCCAGGTTGCGTACCCCCGCTTCGCGGGTATATTCCCTGGCAATACGCCGCAGGGCGTTTTCCGATATCTCCAGTTGTTCCTTTTTCAGGCCGTGTTCCTTGATCTGTTTCGGCAGCAGGTGCAGGGCAGCGATTTTAACCTTTTCTTCCTCGGTATAACCCGGAATGCGGATAAGCTCCATCCGGTCAAGCAGGGGACGCGGGATGGAGTAATCAACATTGGCGGTGGTAACAAACATCACCCGCGAAAGGTCAAAGGGGGCTTCGATATAGTGGTCGCTGAACATAAAATTCTGTTCCGGGTCCAGGACCTCCAGCAGGGCGGAGGTGGGGTCACCGCGAAAGTCGCTGCTGAGCTTGTCGATTTCATCGAGCAGGAAAACCGGGTTCCTGGTGCCGGCCTGCTTCATCCCCTGGATAATCCGGCCCGGCAGGGCGCCGACATAGGTGCGCCGGTGGCCGCGGATTTCGGCCTCATCACGGACGCCGCCGAGAGAGATGCGTACAAACTTGCGCTGCAAGGCGCGGGCGATGGATTTGGCCAGGGAGGTCTTGCCCACCCCCGGCGGCCCGACAAAACAGAGGATGGGGCCTTTCATCTTCTTCGCCAGCTGGCGGATAGCCAGGTACTCCAGGATGCGGTCCTTGACGTCCTGGAGGCCGTAGTGGTCCTCGTCGAGGATAGCTTCGGCCACCCGCACATCCAGGCGATCCCGGGTTTGCTTGTGCCAGGGCAGGCTCAAAAGCCAGTCCAGATAATTGCGCACTACGGCGATCTCCGCCGCCATGGGCGGCATTTTTTCCAGCCGTTCAACCTCTTTCAGAGCCCGCTCCCGTATCTCTTTGGGTAATTTGGCCGCCGCAATCTTCTGCCGCAGCTCTTCACCCTCGGCAACGCGGTCGTCCTTATCGCCCAGTTCCTTCTGGATGGCTTTTATCTGCTCGCGCAGGTAGTATTCCTTCTGGGTCTTTTCCATCTGCTTGCGGACGTGCAGGTTGATCTTGCGCTCCAGTTCCAGGATTTCCTTTTCACGGGCCAGGATCTCGCAAAGGAGACTCAGACGCCGCCGGATATCCACCGCTTCCATGATTTCCTGCTTATCCGTCAGCTTCAGGTTGAGGTGGGAAGCGACTACGTCCGCCAGTCGCCCCGGCTCCTCCAGGCTGACTATAGCTACCGCAGTTTCCGGCGGGATCTTTTTGGACATTTTGACATAGGTTTCAAATTCATCAATAAGACAGCGCATCAGGGCTTCCGTCTCGCTGGAGGTTGTCGCCGGCTCCGGGGCTTCTTCCACCTCTACCTTGAGGCAGGGGTCATGAGCGACATAATCCCGGATCATACCCCGCCGCATACCCTCAACCAGAATGCGGATGGTCCCACCGGGTAGTTTGAGTAATTGTTTGATCTCGGCGATCGTACCGATGTTGTAGATATCTTTTTCGTCGGGGTCGTCGTCCTGGGCTTCTTTCTGCATAGCCAGGAAGATAATCCGGTCGCGCAGCATGGCCTCTTCGATGGCGCTGACCGAACGCTCCCGCCCGACATCGAGGTGGATAACCGTATAGGGAAAAACAATAACCCCGCGCAGGGGCAACAGGGGGAGGATACGACGCAAAATTTTACACCTCTTGTCCCGGCGTATATATAATTCTGCTGCAAAAAGCCTTTGCGGGTTTGTTACCTGCGCTATTGCTCCCCGCTCAGGACCGCGGGATGTGATCATCCTGCGCTCACAGCGCTCGATTTAGCTTGATTTACGGGCCTGGAGCAGCAAGCTCCCGTCACCAGGACGATGGCGAAGGGGTTTTTGCAGGGGAATCATATATTTTTCGCTGCCAGGTAATTATCATAGTATATTTTACGTCATGATACGCCTTCTGGCAATAGGCTTTAACATCCAAGCGGGCGGGGTGGCAGGGACGCTGCGCTGAGCACCTGGGGCCGGGTTTTAAAGCCTTCATGCCCGCTCGCCCGGGTCCGCGGCGCCAAAGCCTGCTCCAGAACCTCGGCGACCGTCTGCACGGGGATCACCTGGATATCGGTCAGGGAACGATAGAGCTCCTGCCAGTTATCTTTGGGGATGAATACCTTTTTCGCCCCGGCCAGGCGGGCGGCCTCCACCTTGGCCACCACCCCGCCCACCGGCCGGATGCTGCCGCGGATGGATACTTCTCCGGTCATGGCGGCCAGGTTGTCGACCGGGGTTTCCGTGAGGGCTGAGTAGATGGCAACCAGCATGCTGATGCCGGCCGAAGGGCCGTCAACCGGCACCCCCCCGGGGAAATTAAGGTGAATATCATAATCGCGCCAGTCCACCTGGAGGGTTTTACGCAGCACCGTCAGGACGTTATCGACGGCATTACGCGCCATACTCTTGCGCCGTACCCGGCGGCCGTCGTAACTGCCGCTTTCCTCTTCCTCGATAACCCCGGTTACCGTCACCTGGCCGCGGCGGTGGCCGACGTGGCTGACGCAGACCTCCAGTTCGACCAGCAGGCCCATGCTGGGGCCGTAGACGGCCAGGGCGTTGACCACCCCCACCAGGGGTTCGGTCGGTACCCGGCCGTCCTGCCGCGGTGTATACTGGCAGCTGGTTACCACCCACTCGACATTCTCGCGGGCTATCTCCTGGCGTTGCTCCGTCAGGGCGAGGCCGGCGGCCAGCTGGACGATGTTGACGGCCTCGCGGCCGTTGGTAGCGTACTGTTTGATTACCGCCACCGCCGCCGGGGCGATGCTCAGGTCGATCTTCCTGGCGGCGTTACGGACAATGACGCCGATCTCTTCCGCCAGCAGCGGCCGGAAAAAAACCTCCAGGCAACGCGAGCGGATAGCGGCTGGAATTTCCTGGGGCAGGCGGGTAGTGGCTCCTACCAGGCGGAAGTCGGCCGGCAGGCCGTTGCGGAAGATATCGTGGATGTGGCTGGGGATATTGCTGTCTTCCGAACTGTAGTAGGCGCTTTCCAGGATCACTTTGCGGTCTTCCAGGACCTTTAAGAGCTTGTTGATCTGGATGGGATGCAGCTCGCCGATTTCATCGATAAAGAGCAGGCCGCCGTGGGCGCGGGTGACGGCGCCGGGTTTGGGCTGGGGAATGCCGGCCATGCCCATGGGGCCGGCGCCCTGGTAAATGGGGTCGTGGACTGAACCGATGAGGGGGTCGGCAATACCCCGTTCGTCAAAGCGTGACGTGGCGCCGTCCACTTCCACAAACTGCGCTGTCTCTTTAAAAGGCGAGAGCGGGTTCTGGCGGGCTTCTTCCAGGACCAGGCGGGCGGCAGCTGTCTTGCCTACCCCGGGCGGCCCGTAAATAATGACATGCTGGGGGTTGGGGCCGCAGAGGGCGGCCCGCAGGGCTTTGAGCCCCTCTTCCTGGCCGATGATCTCCGCAAAGGTGGCAGGCCGTGTTTTCTCGGCCAGAGGTTCGGTAAGGGACACCTGACGCAACCGCTGGATCTTTTCCAGTTCTTTACGGGATTCCTTTTCTACCGCCACCCGGTTGCCCTGCTGGTTGCGCAGCAGGTTCCAGAAGTAAAGGCCGATTACCACAGCGAAAAAAACTTGCACAAAACCCAGGATTCCTCCCAGGCCCTGTCCCCATTCACCCATCATAACGACATACCGACTCCTTTCCGGACTACCCTGATAATAGCGTTCTTGCGAAGCAGTATGCTGTCTACTGGGGTGGGGCAGGTTCCC
>DFYS01000137.1:6171-15517 GCA_002383405.1 Moorella sp. UBA4076 | reverse complement strand
AGGCTGCAAATGCGCCTTCCGGGAAACTGCCCCACCCCTCACCATGGACACAATACTGCTTTTTGCATCTTTCTGCTGGTGCCGCTGAAGCGGCACTGACTTCTATTAACTAGAGTTTATCCGGAAAGGAAAATTTTATCCTGGCAACCGCGCTGTTTCCGTGGGCCGCATCCGCTCTTTGAACTAAAGCTGCCCGGCGCTCAATTCTTGCTTGCTTTAATTGCTGTCATAACCCTCAACATGATGGTTTCTATATCCGAGCCATTAAACTATAATTGAGCACCGGACGCCCTCCGGGAAACTGCCCCACACCTCCCGCAATACCAGCATTTTTATGGTTCGTGGAGGGGGGTGCTGGCTCCCCAGGAGGGGCTCCCTGCAAAAAGGCGGTGGCTTGATGCCACCGCCTTACCTGTCAGGCCGTTTCTTCCTTTTTCTTCTTTCTCTCCATCGTCACCAGCAAAGGCTCTTCCTTACGCAGAACTACTTCCTTCGTGACCACACACTTGGTGATATTGCTGCGTGAGGGTATCTCATACATGACATCGAGCATTATTTCTTCCAGGATAGCCCGCAGGCCCCGGGCACCTGTTTCCCGTTTCATGGCTTCTTTGGCAATGGCGCGCAAGGCTTCTTCCTTGAACTCCAGGGCGACGCCGTCCATTTCGAAAAGCTTCTGGTACTGCTTCACCAGGGCGTTGCGAGGTTCAATCAGGACGCGCACCATGGCTTCTTCATCAAGGGCGTCCAGGGTGACAATCACCGGCAACCGGCCGACAAATTCGGGGATCAGCCCGTATTTCAAAAGGTCAACGGGCTGAACCTGCTTTAAGATATCGCCGACCTGGATATCTTTTTTACTCTGGATCTCGGCGCCAAAGCCCAGGGTCTTCTGGGAGACCCTGTTTTTAATTATCTTATCCAGGCCATCGAAGGCGCCGCCGCAGATAAAAAGGACGTTGGTGGTATCCAGCTGGATGAATTCCTGATGGGGGTGCTTGCGGCCACCCTGGGGTGGTACGCTGGCTATCGTCCCTTCCAGGATTTTAAGCAGCGCCTGCTGGACACCCTCCCCGGAAACGTCGCGGGTGATGGACGGATTTTCCGATTTGCGGGCGATTTTATCGATCTCATCGATATAGACGATGCCCTTTTCCGCCTTTTCGACATCATAGTCGGCGGCCTGAATGAGCTTCAGGAGGATGTTTTCTACGTCCTCGCCCACATAACCTGCTTCGGTCAAAGAAGTTGCATCAGCAATGGCAAAGGGTACGTTCAAGATTTTCGCCAGGGTCTGAGCCAGGAGCGTTTTACCGCTGCCGGTGGGCCCCAGCATGACGATGTTACTCTTCTGGAGCTCGACGTCGTCCATCTTCATGCCCAGGTTGATGCGTTTGTAGTGGTTATAAACGGCCACCGCCAGGGCTTTTTTGGCTTTATCCTGGCCGATGACATACTGGGCGAGGATATCGCGGATCTCGCGCGGCTTGGGCAGTTCGCCCATCTCCAGGTTCAGATCATCGCTCAATTCCTCTTCAATGATCTCGTTGCAAAGCTCGATGCACTCGTCACAGATATAGACACCGGGGCCGGCGACCAGTTTTTTAACCTGGTCCTGCAGCTTGCCGCAGAAGGAACACTTGAGCTGGCCCTTATCGTCAGTGTACTTGTACATGTTTTATTTCACCTCGCTGTCCCTATTTAGCGGGCATCTGGCGCTTGGTGACCTCATCGATTAAACCGTACTCCTTCGCTTCCTCGGGGGTCATAAAATGATCGCGGTCGGTGTCCCTGGCAATCTGTTCCATTGGCTTGCCGGTGATCTCGCTCAAGATACGGTTCAAAGTATCCCGGACGGCCAGGATGCGCCGGGCATGAATCTCGATATCCACTGCCTGGCCCTGGGTGCCCCCCATAGGCTGGTGAATCATGATTTCACTGTGGGGCAGAGCGAAGCGTTTGCCGCGGGCACCGGCAGCCAGGAGGAAGGCCCCCATACTGGCGGCCAGACCGATACAGATAGTCGACACATCGGAACGGATATACTGCATGGTATCAAAGATAGCCATGCCTGCCGGGATAGAGCCTCCCGGGCTGTTAATATACAGGTGGATATCCTTATCGGGATCCTCCGCCTCCAGGAAAAGCATCTGGGCAATCACCAGATTGGCCACGTGATCGTCAATGGCACTTCCCAGGAAGATAATCCTGTCTTTGAGCAGGCGGGAATAAATATCGTAGGCCCGCTCGCCCCTGCTGGTTTGCTCTACTACTACAGGCACCAGAATGGACACTGCCTGCCCCACCTCCATAGTAAAATTACTTGCTAATCGTTTTCATCCTTCTGCTGGTGCTGCTTCATCCTCTTTGGCATCTGTTGCCGTCATTGCTGTCGTCTCGGCTGCTTCGGCTGCGGTTGCGCCGGTGGTTGCCGTGTCCCCGCCGGTCCGGGGCGGTACGGTTACACTGTGCTCTACCAAAAAATCAATGGCCTTTTTAATCATTATATCATATTTCAGGATGGACAAGTCGCCCAAATTCTTCCGGACTGCGGCCGGTTCCTGCCGCAGGACCTTAGCCATCTTGTCGATCTCAGCCTCAATCTCCGCTTCCGTAGCCGCGATATTTTCTGCCCTGGCGATGGCCTCCAATACCAGATCGGTTTTAACTTCCTTTTCCGCCCCGGGCCGGATATCCTCCTTTAAATCATCAATAGTCCTGTCGTAACTGTTTAAGAACTCCTCCAGAGTCATTTTTTGCGCCCGCAGCTCGCGGCTCAGCTCCCCGAGCTGGCTTTCGACCCGCCGTTCAACCATTACTTCCGGCAGGTCAACCGCAGCCGCCGCCACGGCCTTTTCTATCGCTGTCTGGCGTACCGCCGCCTCTATCTCCTGGCCGCGCCGCTCTTCCAGGCGGCGGCGGATATCCTGACGCAGTTCGGCCAGGGTTTCGCACTCGCTGACATCCTTGGCGAACTCATCATCCAGGGGTTTTAATTCCTTCCGTTTAATACCCTGCACTGTAACCTGAAAAACAGCTTCCTTGCCGGCCAGGTCTGCCTGATGGTAGTCGGTTGGGAAGGTAACGCTCACGGTCCGTTCCTCATTGACCCGGGCGCCCACCAGCTGCTCTTCAAAACCGGGGACAAAGGTTCCCCCGCCCAGTTCCAGGGAATAGTCACTGCCCTCCATACCCGGGTAAGACTGGCCGTCCACTGTCCCTTTAAAGTCAATAGCCACGATATCGCCCGCTGCCGCCGGTTCGTCTTCGATAACCTTTAGTTCCGCGTAGTGCTGCTGCATATTTTTCAGGTAGTTGTCAATATCTTCCTCGGTGACCTGCACCTCCGGCCGTTCTACTTCCAGGCCGGTATAGGTACCCAGCTCGACCTCCGGTTTTACTTCAACTTTAGCCTTAAAGACTAAAGGCTCGCCTGCCTCGACCTTGACTATTTCTACTTCCGGTTGAGCGATAGGTTCCAGCTTGTTTTCGCTGACGGCTTCTTCATAAGCCGTGGGGATAACGATCTCCGCAGCCTCATTGTAGAGAGGTCCTTTGCCGACAAACCGTTCCAGGATAAAACGGGGCGCCTTGCCCTTCCTGAAGCCCGGTATGCTGACCTCTTTTACCAGGCGCCGGTACACCTGATCCACGGCTTTTTCCATCTGCGGGGGGTCTACTTCAATTTCCAGCAGCACCTGGTGGTTGGCCAGTTTCTCGACGGTAGCCTTCATTACGCGCTTGCTCCTCCCTGCTCCCAACTGTCGGACGCCATTCATTATAGCCATCCGTATAGGTTAAAATACTATTGAGTTTTATTGCGCCTGAGTTTTATTTCGCCGCCGGGCAGCCTTTTCCTGCCATCCAGGGTTAAAAAATATGTCCAGTAGAATAACACCTCGGACAGGTCAATACCCAATCCGAGGTCCTTTGAGTTCAGGCATTACCAGACTTTCCGTAGCGATATCTTAGCAGATAGCCCGGCTCCTGTCAAGTTATCCATTTTATTTAGCAGTGCTGACGCATCAAAAATCGCTATAAACCCTGTCCGCCAAAGATCTAAGCATAAGATTGCTGCGATAAAAATTTTAGTAAGATCCCCTGAACACCTTATACAATGCCATGTCTGCTCCTCATGCGTCAGCACTGTTTTATTTAGCAATTTAACAACAATTCAATGGGAAACTATATCGACGATTTATCCCTTTACCTTAGCTGGCCGGGCTGGCCGCCACCTGGCTTAGATACCGATCGCTGGCGAACCATCTCCTGGAGCAGGTTGTGAATGAGGATATCTATCTGCCCTTCTAACAGCTGCAGGAGATAATGCTGGTATTCTTCCGGGAGGGGCCCCAGGTATTCCTCCAGGAGAGTACGCAGGGCTTCCTGGTTTACAACCTCACTCTGGTAAGCCATCCAATGAACGTCCTTCATTTTATTTCGGCATGGTTTACCTTTAACGGTAACATTTTACTCTATTCGACACGTCATACTTTTTTCCTGCACAAACTGTTATTTTTAGCATAAAAAATAACCCGGCTGAACCGGGTGTGGTAGGGTTTATATTAAAAGGAGGTCAGAGGGCTTTGCTCGAGTCTTATGATAACACCCCGACGTTATATTTATATTAAGCCCCCTTTAAAATTCAATTAATCTTTAAGTAAGGTTTGATTAAATACCGCTCCACGTCGTATTTGAAAGCATTGGTACGTTTAGGAGCAAGAACAGCCTTGACGATGACTGGTGGTTAAAACAAGATGCGCTCCATGTTTCATAGCCGGGTTAACAGGGAGAGGCCCGTATGGGAACCAGACGGTAGGAGTTTTTTACCACCAGGATGGTGGCATCACTACCGTGTTTGGCCAGGGCGTACTCCAGGGCAGCAGCCACGGTGGCCATGGGTTTAATGTGAACCCGGCGGGTTATTTCCGGATCCAGTTGCGTCTCCGCGAAGATAACCTCATGCTCACAGAGAATCTGGGCCGTGGCATAGGCGCGGTGCATCCCCGGGCGGTCAATTTTAGCGGTTCGCAGCTCCCGGACAACTTCAGCCGGCGAAGCCTTGCTTAAGTATGTAAACATAGTTTCATTGTAAATCCCCTCGGCCATGGGGGAAACAACAATAATAGTCCCGCCTTTTTTGACGCAGGGGTACTGCACGCCGTTACCGGCCACCACCCCGACAGCCTCGGCAGCGACGTGGTAGAGGTTATTATCCTTGGGATGGCCGGCGGCGACAATGACAATATCCGCCGCTGCGGGGAATTCTACCTCATAAACCAGGCGCGCTGAACGCTTGATGATGGTCTGGTGGGCTATTTCCACTTCGCCGCAGACGACATCAATTATCTCTTCGTTTTCGTTGACGACGGCGTTAATCAGCAAATCCAGGCCGGCCAGACGCGCCGCATCATAGCCGAACTGGATAAAGGGGTTGCCCTCGACCTTACCCAGGCCTGTGCGCGGGTCGTCCAGGGTAGCCGGGGTGTGAATACTGCTGATGGTTGCACTCGAGGAAAGACCCACGGCTATAGCCTTGCCGCCGCCGCTGTAGCCGGCAATGGGGTGCGGCAAAACCGTGCCGATAGCTATCTTCAGGTCGGCCTCGCAAAAGTAACGATTCACCAGGGCCGGAAAACCATCGGAGGTCCTGCCCAGATCGACCAGGGGACTGGTGGCGGAGAAATGGTTGAGTACCTGCACGCTGCCGGCCCTGGAGCCTAATTTGGCGGCAATTTCCTCCGGGGTAGCCGGGCGGTGGGAACCGGTACCGACGAGGATTGTTATACTCTCGTTGTTAACGCCAGCTTGATCCAGTTCCTCCAGCACAACCGGCAGGATCCACTTTTCAATATTGGGCCGCGAGGCATCGGAAATGGCGATACTAACCTTCATGCCCGGCCGGACAAGTTGGCCCAGAGGTTTGGTACCCAGGGGGGAGATCAGGGACGCCCTGATGGCATCCTCTATGGCAGCCACAGGTGCTACTACGGGCGGTTCCAGGATGGCGAGGATATTCTGCTCTGGTACTTCTACATCCAGTGTGCCTGGGCCATAGGGCATCGCGATTGGCATAAATATTCCCTCCAGTAACCCGCAATTGAAGACAGCTCATAAACGCCGGGTTAAATAAGATACCTGTCCGCCTTTCTCACTCTTCTATATAACCCACGAAGGTCACTTTCCTTTTACCTTTTCTCCATCTTTAGTAAAAAACCTGCCGGCAAATCTCGTTTGCAAGCAGGAAAGTCAAAATATAACTGCAGTCATGTGGTACACTTAAGCCGTGAGGCTGACATATCCTGATGATGGTAAAGGCATAATACTGCTAAAGGGTTAAGGAGGTTTCCCGGCCGTGGATTTTTTGAATATTATCTGGATCATTTTTCTCATCTCGGCTTTTTTACCCATGTTGCACCAGCGGCGGATTGAAGCCGCCCGTCTCAACCTTATCCGTACCTTTGAAAGAAAAAATAACTCCCGCCTGGTCACCCTTATCCACCGGCAGGAAGCCCTGAGCTTCCTGGGCATCCCCCTGACCCGCTACATTAACATTGAGGATTCGGAACAGCTCCTGCGAGCTATCCGTCTGACCCCTGATGATATGCCCATCGATCTGGTCCTCCACACCCCCGGGGGTCTGGTCCTGGCAGCGGAGCAGATCGCCCACGCCATCTTGAAGCACCCGGCCAGGGTTACCGTCTATGTTCCCCACTATGCCATGTCGGGCGGAACCCTTATCGCCCTGGCCGCCGATGAAATAGTGATGGATGAAAACGCCGTCCTGGGTCCGGTAGACCCCCAGCTGAGCGAATTCCCCGCGGCTTCCATCCTCAAGGTTATTGAAGAAAAGGATAAAAACGAGATTGACGACCGCACCCTCATCCTGGGCGATATCGCCCGCAAGGCCATGCGTCAGGTGCGCGAGAGCCTGACTGAGCTGCTGGCGGAAAAGATGGAGCAACCAAAAGCCCAAGAACTGGCCGCCACCCTCAGTGAAGGCCGCTGGACCCATGATTACCCCATCGGCATGGAACAATTAAAGGATATGGGGCTACCAGTGAAAACCGGTTTACCGCGAGAAATGTACCAGCTCATGGAACTCTACCCCCAGCCGGGCGGACGCCGGCCTTCGGTCTACTATGTACCCCTGCCCTACAGCCGCCGCGAAGGGGACCGCCAGTAATGGAGATATGATATGGCAGTTACAATGCTGTAGTTTTTTTGTTAGACTGGATGAAAGATCTAACGCCACTATAAAAGGCATGGAGCATTTACTTTTAGTTTGAAAGAAAGCCGGTAGCAACCGGCTTTCTTAATGGGCATGAGAAAAAATGTTATCTAACGATAACATTTTTCTTGACCGCCAGCAATTATGATCATAAAATAGAGCTGGGAGAAAGATGCCGGGAAGTGATAGATAATTGGAAAGCGCGAAACCGGAGGAAATACGTTCTTTCCTTTTACATATCAAAATCTTGCTTGAGTCGGAAGACAATTATGTTTTTTGGACGGATCTTCCGAAAAACAAAAATACCCTTCTTAAACTGGGGTTTACGCCGGAACAAGCGTTACAAGAAATAATTGACTTAACATATAAGGACTATTGCAGCGGACCAGAACCAAATAGAAGCAAGGATGGGCGCCATGAAGGAAACGTTTGGAAATTCGGCAAGAAGGTCTGCGATTTAGAGGTATACATCAAGTTTCATTTAATATCCCATAAAAGATTTTCTAAGGTTGTTATTATCTCATTCCACGAACCAGAATTTCCTTTAACTTATCCCTATAAATAAAGGGTAAACTATAATCTAGGAGGCATTAAAATGGCTTTAAAAAGGTTTTGCCCTGAATGCATGGAAGAAACAGATTGCATTTCTGTACGTTTTATTGAGGAGTTTAATGTGCGGGGGGAAAATATCAAGGCTGAAGTAGATAGGTTGAAGTGCAATAATTGTCTTAACGTCTTCCCTGCCAGTAATGATGAAGAAGAAAGAATCTACCGGAAGGTCTATAGTGAATATAGAAGTCGAAAAAACCTCCTTCAGCCCGATGAAATAATAGCTTTAAGGAAAAAATACGGACTTAGCCAGCGTCAATTCGCGAAGATATTAGGATGGAGTCATGCAACGTTATCGCGGTATGAAAGTGGGGCCTTGCAGAGTAAAAGTCATAACGATGAGTTGATGATGCTGCAGGAGCCTTCTAACATGCTTTTATTGCTGGAAAAGAAAGCTCCGGATGCGAATAGAGAACTGGGTATGATTATAGAGAAAGTAAAAGGAATGGCTGATGGTAAAGAAGAGAAGGATGATTATTTTTCATGGATAGAAAAGAGCTTCGTCAAGAAAGCAAGCGCCTATACGGGTTTTAAAGTTTTTAATCAGGATAAATTCCTGCAGACCGTAAAATTTTTTGCTTGTAAAGATCCACGATTATTTAAGGTGAAATTGATGAAATACTTGTGGTATGCCGATTTCCTGCATTTCAAGCGTGCCACCGTTTCGATAAACGGCCTTCAATATGTACATTTACCATTGGGGCCAGTGCCCGATAATTACAATTTATTGTTACATCTGGTTGAAACAAGTGGCCATTTTGAAAAAGAATATGTGGAATGCGGACATGACAATCTTGGTGAACTCTATAAACCCGTTGGTGAGTTTGACGATAGTCTATTCTCAGCTGAAGAACTACAGACCTTAAATTATGTCTATGAAAAATTTAAACATGCGAGCTCGAGAAGTATATCCTCCCTTTCCCATGAAGAAACTGCATGGCTTGAAACTGACGCTGGGGAACCTATCTCTTATGAGCATGCTTTAAAACTGAGTTTGTCTTAGTTCACGATCTTGCTCCTTGTCGAGGGCACTGGTGCTCATTAATAACCTGGTCTATCGGTCTGATATTCTGCTATGGGCGCCCTTTTTGATGCCCGCGAGGTTCAAAATGATATCAACGCCCGCATAATATCCACCCTCGTTTTTTCTCAGCAGCTTTTAAAATGTATACCCCGTAGTATATCGTGTCCTGTCATATCCTGTATTTTTGAGAAAGAGCGTCCACCTGGCAATTCAAAAAAAGTAACCGCCTGGACCCTAGACAGAGCAAGAGCATAACCGCCTAAGAGCGTCTAGGTGCGTTACTGTCAAATTGTTGTCAAACGGCCTATAAAAAACCCCACCGATCTTCGGGGGGCTTGAAATTTCTATGGTGCGGGCGAGAGGACTTGAACCTCCACGGATGTCCTCCACCAGATCCTAAGTCTGGCGCGTCTGCCCTTCCGCCACGCCCGCAAAAAAATGGTGAGCCATCGGGGAGTCGAACCCCGGACACCCTGATTAAA
>DFYS01000137.1:5948-6092 GCA_002383405.1 Moorella sp. UBA4076 | reverse complement strand
AACCAGCTGAGCTACACCCACCACGTTTTTGCTGCCATTGGCGCGCCTGGCAGGGTTCGAACCTGCGGCCCGCGGCTTAGAAGGCCGCTGCTCTGTCCAGCTGAGCTACAGGCGCCTGTATCTGGAGCGGGTGATGGGAATCGA
>DFYS01000137.1:0-5823 GCA_002383405.1 Moorella sp. UBA4076 | reverse complement strand
AAAAGCCACCCTGGCGCTACCTGCCATCGGGATCACGAACCCGTCCAGCCATCATATCAGCTTTCCCGGCTTGCTATCAAGATGACCGCCAGGCAGGCTGAGCAGTTACTTTTTTTTATTCTTATAGTAATAGTAATGATGCATTTAAAACCGGCTCGGAACTCAATATGGACAAAAAAGACCCTGCTGACGCTTAAAATGGAGGTGAGAGGCGGGAAACTAAGCGGAATTGGTGTAGCCAGTTCCTGATTAAAGCCTGCCTGACTCTATTTTCTCCTGTTCGCTGCCGGCGATACGCCGCCATGAATGGCTTCTATGCATATCCACCGGCAGGACCTGCGGGGAGGCCTGGCTTCTGAAGCAATCCCGGCTATTGTAGCCGTGGTGTCAACAGTTGCCTGACTCCCTCGGCAGACTCTGACAACTACTGTTCTGACCGCCCTTTTCTGGTTCAGTCAGCCCTCCCGGTGCAGCCAGCCGGATAAAGGCAGGCCAGAAGTATGTCGCCGGTCCGCAAGACGTGGACTAGCCGGATGCAGCCAATCGGCTTAAAACCGGCCAGAGGTTGCGGACAGCGCCGGCGCGGTGACTGAGGTCGTTTTTTACTTCCTCCCCCAGCTCGGCCAGGGTTTTGCCGCAGGCCGGCAAATAGAACAGCGGGTCGTAACCAAAGCCGTGTTCACCCCGTGGCTCGCGGGCAATAATACCTTCAACTGTTCCTTCAGCCAGGTAAGTACGGCCGCCGGGCAGGGCCAGCGCCAGGGCGCAGCGGAAACGCGCCGTACGCCGTCCCGCGGGGACACCCTCCAGCAGCTCGAGCAGCTTGATATTATTACGGCGGTCGTCACCCGGTATGCCGGCAAAGCGGGCGGAAAAAACCCCGGGCGCCCCGCCCAAAAAGTCTACCTCCAGGCCGGAATCGTCTCCCAGGGAAGGCAAACCGGTATAATCCGCCACCGGCCGGGCTTTGATGGTGGCATTTTCCCTAAAGGTTATTCCTGTTTCCGGGGGCAGGTGCAGGTCCGGGAAATCCAGCAGGGTTTTTACTTCCATATCCAGCGCCCGCAGCAGGCCCTGAAATTCCCGCGCTTTCCCTCGGTTGGCGGTGGCTATAACTATTTTGTTATCCATGATATTATTCCCCACCTGGACCGCAAAGGAGCATCATATTGCTCAATTCAGGCTTATTTTCGGGTCTTAAGCAGGAGTCTTCCTCTTTTTATCCTGCTCCTGATGCCGCCGGGGCGATATGGGCATCTATATTAACTCCCTATCTGCACCGCCAGCGGCCCCAGGGCCTGCTTCTGGACAGCAAGCAAGCTGGCTATCCCTTCTCCGGCCAGGTCGAGCATGGCAGCCATTTCTTCGCGGCTGAAGGGTTGCTTTTCCGCCGTCCCCTGGATCTCCACCAGCTGCCCGCTGCCGGTCATAACAATATTCATATCCACACTGGCGTGGGAGTCCTCGGCAAAATCCAAATCCAGCAGCATGGCGCCGTTGACCAGGCCCACGCTTACAGCAGCCAGGAAATCGCGAAGGGGCAGGCGCTGAATGTTCCCGGCGGCCACCAGCCCGGCCAGGGCATCGGCCAGGGCTACGAAACTGCCGGTAATGGCTGCCGTCCGCGTACCGCCGTCGGCCTGAAGGACGTCACAGTCCAACCAGATGGTCCTTTCCCCCAGGGCTGCTGTATCCACGACACTGCGCAGGGCTCGTCCAATCAAGCGCTGGATCTCCTGGGTGCGACCGCTGATGCGGCCGCGGGTTGCTTCCCGCATGGTCCGCTCCTGGGTTGACCTGGGCATGAGGGCGTATTCGGCTGTTATCCACCCCCGACCGCTGTTACGCAAAAAAGGCGGCACCTTATCCTCTACCGTAGCGCTGCAGATAAGCCGCGTGTCCCCCATGTTGATGAGGACCGACCCTTCCGCATATTTGAGATAGTGGCGTTCGATCGTTACCGGGCGCAACTCACGGGGACTGCGCCCGTTCTCTCTTGGCAATAGTGTATGCCTCCAATATGAGATGTGAGAGGTGGGAGGTGNNCCAGTTCCTGATTGAAGTCCCACACCCTGCTATTTTCATCCCTCTGCTGGTGCCGCCGGGGCGGCATATGCATCTACCCGGCCGATGCAGGTTGCTCCAGACCGAGTTGCCTGGTAGCTTTGAGCTCCGGCCAGCCGATCAGTTTCCTCCCCACCTGGCTGAAGGAGCGGGCATCGCCGCTGACATAAAAGCTGTGCGCCACCGAGCAATGGAGCCCGCGCAGGCCATCACCGGCAGCCAGGACGCCCTGCAGCTCCCGCACTGTAGCCGCCGCCGGGTCGATGAGGGTCACCTCGGGACCGGCTATCTCCTGGATAAGGGGCGCCAGGAAGGGGTAATGAGTGCACCCCAGGATCAGGGTATCGACCCCGGCTGCCACCAGGGGCAGCACGTATTCGGCCACAGCTGCCGCCGCTGCCGGCCCGGAAACAACTCCCGCCTCAACCAGGGGGACCAGTTTCGGGCAGGCCTGGGCGAAAACCTGGACCTTGCCGTCACCGGCCAGGATGGCCTGGCGGTGGGCGTTGCTGGCAACAGTAGCTGCGGTGGCCAGGACGCCGATGCGGCCGTTACGGGTGGCCTGCAGGGCTGCTGCCACGCCGGGCTCTATTACGCCGACAATCGGAACGTTATATTTATTTTGCAGGTAGGGCAGCGCGACGGCCGAAGTGGTGTTGCAGGCATCCACAATGGCCTTAACGCCGCGGGCAATTAAAAAGCCGACAATAGCATCGGCAAAACCTATCAATTCGTCTACAGTCCGTGAACCGTAGGGAACATGGGCTGTGTCACCATAATAGATAATGGTTTCCGCCGACAGCTGCAGGCTGATTTCGCGGGCTACCGTTAAACCCCCGACGCCGGAGTCAAACACTCCCACCGGTTGGACGGGTTGCACCGCCCTCAACTCCTTATCACGGCTTTTTGGCCTGTACCGGTACCTCATATTTTATGCGCGGATGTGTATAAAAATGCCTATTTTCCCTTGCGCTGGTAAGGGTAAAATCCACCACAGGCGGTTTTGACCTCATGAATCACCACAAAAGCGTTCTGATCCCACTGATTGACAACAGACTGCATTTCGTTCAGCAGCCGCCGGGGGAAACTGAGGTTTAAAATGGGGTGGTACCCTTCCCGGCCCTGGCCTTCCGTTATGGTAACACCAAACCCCTTGTTTCGCAGAGTATCAGCCAGCTCCAGAGGGGACCTGAGGGTAATCACCTGCGCGGTCAACTGCCCCATGGCCATCTTCTCTTCGATCATGCTGCCGACAATATTGCCGGTGGCAAAACCGAGCGCATAAAAGATGAGGCTGGCCGGGTCATTGAGGCGATCGACAACATATTTCAGGGTTACAACATAAATTGTTACTTCAAAGAGGCCGATGGTGGCGGCATAAAAACGTTTACCCCGGACCAGCAGGAGCATGCGCAGGGTAGCCATACTGACATCGACTACCCTGGCCATAAAAATAATAAAGTACCCCCCCAGCAGGGCCAGCACCAGTATCACCTCGCATTGCTTTCCCATTGTAGCAAAGACAAAGGGAGCCTGCAAGTCATTGCAGGCTCCCTTTCTGATTAATTATCAGCAAAATAATTATTGATCCCGTTAAAAATGCCTTCTGCTACCCGCGCCTGGAAAGCCGGACTGGCCAGGAGTCTTTCCTCCTCCGGATTGGAGATAAAGGCTGTTTCTACCAGCACCGAGGGTATATTGCTGTTGCGCAGGACGGAGAAATTGGCTTCGAGGACACCGATATCCCTGCGGCCGGCGGCCGCTACCAGGGCGTCCTGGATGGCGGCAGCCAGGCGCTGGCGTTCCTGCCGCTGCTGCCCCAGGTCACTCCCCGGCGGTGCATAGAAATAGGTAGACGTACCGGAGGCAGCGGCGCTGTAAGAGGCATTGGAATGGATGCTGATAAAGAGGTCGGCACCGATGTCGTTGGCGTAACAAGCCCTCCCGGCCAGGGTGTAGGGGCATGTCTCCCCCTTACGGGTGAGATAAACACTGGCCCCGGCGCTCCGGAGGAGCTCAGCGAGTTTTAAAGCCATGGCCAGATTGACGTCCTTTTCCTGCACCCCGCTCGGCCCGATGGCACCCGGGTCGCACCCCTCCGGGTCCGTACCGTGGCCCGGGTCAAGAACGATTTTGCTGCCCTTCAGGGATGGCTTCTCGATCGTAAACACCACCCCCTGTTTATCAGCAGCCGGTTGCGAGGTCAAGCGGGCCGCCCCGGTGAGGTCGAAGACAATCCGCACGGTAGTTGCTGTATACTGTCCCAACCGCACCTGCGCCAGGGGGGCGCGGTTAACGGCTATTGTTTCCTGTCCCTCCGGTACGGCGAGGACGGCTCCAGCCACATCGACAATCAGGCGGCCGGCCCAGCGGGAGGTCTGGTAGCTCAGCTCGCCGTCGGCCCGAACGGTGACCTTGACTGTATCCCGGTCAGGGGTTACTGTTACCTCCGTAATCTGCAGTCCAGGCTGCTGGTCACCGGGTGTATCCCCCGGCGGCTCTTCGGGTGGCTCCTCATAGGGGGCAAAGGCAGCCAGCGAACTGGCCAGCCAGCCCTTGCGGCCGTTATCCAGTTCCACCTGCCACCACTCACCCTGTTGTTGCCAGATGGGCAGCCTGCTGCCAGCGGCGGCCGTCCCCACCGACCCGGCAACCGGAGTGGGACCGCCCAGCACGGCTACCGGACGGCTGCCGACTATCGCCCAGCCCAGGGGCTGGCCGGCCGGCGGCTGGCCACTGCCGGGCGGCTGGTTGCCACCAGGCGGCTTGCTGCCGCCCGGGGGCTGATTATCCCCCGGCCGGCCGCTAGCCGCGATGCGTTCGGCGTAGTCAGCCGATACCCAGCCTGTACGGTCGTTATTTAACTGTACCCGGTACCATCCGGTTGCGGACTCAATTAATTGCAAGACCGTTCCCCGAGGGAGGGTATCAATAATGTCATAATTTGTCCCCGGTCCGGTCCGGATATTAACGTAGCTGCCGGTCAAACGCACCTGCCCGCCGCCGGGGGTAACCCCCAGGGTGATGCTCACCGTCTGCGAAGCAGGGTCCCAGCTTACCTGCCCGCCAAAAGCCTGGGAGATAAAACGCACCGGTACCATCGTCCGGTCGTTTCTTAATACCGGCGTCGTATCCAGGGTGATGCTCTGCCCGTTCACCTCGGCCTGGCGGCGGCCAATCCCCATTTTCAGCGTTGTTGTTCCCCGGTTGATGACAATACCCTGCTCCGCTGCCAGCCAGTCTACATCAGCACCCATCGATTCCATGATAAAGCGCAGCGGCACCATGGTACGGCCGTTGCTGTCGATATAAGGCGCAACCTGCGGACTGACGCGGCTGCCATTGAGGATCAGGGTAATACCAGGGGCAGCTGCAGCCGGCTGGATCTTGAAACCGAGTGTCAGTATGTATCCCAATACCAGCACCAGCAGTAAGAAACCCGGCCGGTTCCTTCCTCTATGCCTGTCGATCACCCTTCCTTTCTCCTTTCACTTCTTACAGGCTAACCATACTATTCGTCACCGGGAAGGGTCTTTCCTTCCGTCGCTCTGTTTTTTTTGGGGAAAAAACAAAAAAGGTGCCGCACGGCACCAGCAGAAGGATGGAAACAGCAGTATTGTAGGCGGGGTGAAGCAGGTTCCCGGAAGGCGCATTTGCGCGTAGTTCAGAAGAACGAGGACGGCTTGGGATCAGCGCGGCCACAAGTACAATACTGCTGTTTCCATCCTTCTGCTGGTGCCGTGCGGCACCTTTTTTGTT
>DFYS01000099.1:15726-55543 GCA_002383405.1 Moorella sp. UBA4076 | reverse complement strand
ATAAAATAAAGATAGCCATAGAATAATAGATTGAGGCCAATAACCAAAAGGGAATAGCCCCCATTCAACGGGGCTTTAGCAACCAGGATAATTAGCCAGAGGAAGCTACTAGCCAGGGCTGCAGCAACTATCCATCTATCCATCTCAAGAATACCCTCCAACCTTCCCGGCCACATAGGGCATTAACCCCCCGGCGGCAATAAGTTCCTGCATGAAAGGCGGGAAAGATGCCACCGGGTAGGTTTCCCCTTTCGTCAGGTTCACTATCTCGCCCTTCCCGGCATCGATCTTTATTTCATCCCCGGCGGCTATCCCCGCCGCCGCGGCCGGCGACTCGAAGATGGGCAGGCCGATATTGATGGCGTTGCGATAGAAGATACGGGCAAAGGAAGCGGCGACGACCGCCGCTACCCCGGCGGCCTTGATGGCTACCGGCGCGTGCTCCCGGGAGCTGCCGCAGCCGAAGTTTTTCCCGGCCACTATTATTTCCCCGGCCTTTACCCGCCCGGCAAAGGTGGGGTCGGCGTCTTCCATGCAGTGACGGGCGAGTTCTCCAGGGTCGGAGGTATTCAGATACCGCGCCGGAATGATAGCGTCGGTGTCGATGTCATTGCCGAAGGTGTGGCACTTCCCTTGAATAAGCATGATATCATCCTCCGAAAATGAGATGTGAGATAGGGGAATTTGGAGGTGGGATGCCTGCCAAAACTTGCGGCGCCAGTTTCAGATTAAAGCCCCGGTATCCTCATCCCCAGCATTTTCATGTTTCTCCGGGGGAACATGTGCCCCCCTAGACGCTTCTTCACAAAATAGACAGAGAATAGGGGATTGGCATCAGTTGTGCCCTTGCCCGTCCCCCCCTCCCATCTCTCACCTCTCACCTCTCAAATAGCCTCTTCGGGGGCGGCAATGCGCCCTTTGACGGCGCTGGCGGCGGCTACTGCCGGGCCGGCGAGATAAACTTCGCTCTCCGGGTGGCCCATGCGGCCGACAAAGTTGCGGTTGGTGGTGGCTACGGCCCGTTCGCCTCTGGCCAGGATACCCATATGCCCGCCTAAACAGGGGCCGCAGGTGGGCGTGGATACGGCCGCCCCGGCTTCAATAAAGATGGTGATGAGCCCTTCGGCCAGGGCGCCGGCGTAGATCTTTTGCGTGCCGGGGATGATGATTAAGCGTACCTCCGGGTGGACCTTCTTGCCCCGCAGCAGTTGCGCCGCTATCCTTAAGTCTTCCAGCCGCCCGTTGGTGCAGCTGCCGATGACTACCTGGTCGATCTTGATCTCGCCTATTTCTTTAACACTCCGAGCGTTCTCGGGCAGGTGCGGCAGGGCTACCTGGGGTTCGATTTTAGCGACGTCGATGTCTATTGTCTCGGCGTACCTGGCGTCCGGGTCGCTCGCGTAAATGCGGTAGTCCCGTTTTAGGCGGCCCTGGATGTAAGCCTTCGTCTTTTCGTCTACCGCGAAAATGCCGTTTTTACCTCCGGCTTCGATAGCCATGTTGGCCATGGTGAAGCGGCCGTCCATGGAGAGCTCTCTTACGGCTTCTCCGGTGAACTCCATGGCCATGTAGCGGGCGCCGTCGACGCCGATCTGGCCGATGGTGTAGATAATGAGGTCCTTGCCGCCGACCCAGGGCTGGAGCTTGCCGTGGTATCTAAAAAGGATGGTTGCGGGTACTTTGAACCATAGCTCGCCGGTGACCATGGCGGCGGCTAAGTCCGTGGAGCCCACCCCCGTGGCGAAGGCCCCCAAGGCGCCGTAGGTACAGGTGTGGGAGTCGGCGCCGATGACCAGATCCCCGGGGCCGACCAGCCCGGCTTCGGGCAGCAGGCAGTGTTCGATGCCCATGCGGCCGATTTCGAAGTAGTTGGTGAGCCCCTGCTCGCGGGCGAATTCGCGTAATATTTTCGCCTGCTCGGCGGACTGGATGTCCTTGGCCGGGGTGAAGTGATCCGGCACTAGAACCACCCGCTCCGGATCAAAGACCTTCTTGACGCCCAGTTTTTTAAATTCCTGGATAGCTAGCGGGGCAGTGATGTCGTTCCCCAGGGCCAGGTCTACCTTGGCGTTGATGAGCTGGCCTGGCTCCACGTGTTCAAGGCCGGCGTGGGCGGCCAGGATCTTTTCGGTAATGGTCATGCCCATTTGCTTAATCCCTCTCCACAATTAATGACAGCAGCCGTTGGTGGCGTATTTTTTTTCCAGTTCTTTAATCTCCGGCAGGCCGATAAGCTTGTTGAAATCGCTAAAAGGTAACATCTGTTCCATGAAATACCTGGTAGTACCGCTGGCCTTTAAATTAGCCATGAGATCAATTAAGGCTTTGGCGGCTGTATAAACCGATGCCGTGGGGAAAATAACCAGCCTGTAGCCCAGTTCCTCCAGCTCTTTAACTTTCATGAGGGGAGTACGGCCGCCTTCTACCATATTGGCCAACACAGGAACTTTAAAAGAAGAGCAAATCTGCTTCATCTCGTCCACAGTTTCCGGCGATTCGATGAAGAGCACGTCGGCACCGGCGGCTTCGTAGGCCCTCCCCCGGGCGAGGGCTTCTTCCAGTCCCCTGCTGGTCCGGGCGTCCGTTCGGGCGATAATTACCAGGTCGGGGTCGCGCCTGGCTGCCACTGCGGCTTTGATTTTGCTCACCATTTCTTCCACAGGGACTACCTGGCGGTCGAGCATATGACCGCATTTCTTGGGTGAAACCTGGTCCTCCAGTTGGATGGCCGCCGCCCCGGCTTTCTCGTATTCCCGGACGGTGCGCATGGTGTTAATGGCGTTGCCAAAGCCGGTATCAGCGTCGGCAATAACCGGAATGTCGACGGCGACCGCGGTATTATTGAGCCTGGTTACCATTTCCGTCATGGTAAGCAGCCCCACATCGGGCTGCCCCAGGTGGCTGGCTGCCTGGCCGTAGCCGGTGAAGTAAACGGCCTCAAAGCCCGCCTGTTGAATAATCTTAGCCGCCAGTACATCGTGAGCACCCGGTGCTACTAGAATTTGTTTCTGGTTTAATAGCTGCCGTAGCTTGGTTGTAGGTCGCATCGTTGCTTCCTCTCCCTTAATGATCTGGAAGTAAACCGAAATACTGTTTAGCGAAATTAAGAGTTTCATAGGGGTGGCGGGATGCCATAAGGCCCACGGAATAAAGTAAATAGTCGCCGTCAATGAGGATCTCCGGTTCTTGAGGTAAAAGGGAAATGCCCCGGTTGGCCAAGGCCTCCCGCACAATCGCCCTGGCTTCTTCCCCCGGCAGGGCTGTAAAAATACCGCCCACCGCAATGATATATTTAACCGGCCGCAGGTCCCGACCCATGGGCGTACCGGGAGCGATGCCCATCACCGGGTTATACTCCTGGCTTAAGTGCCCGGCATGGCGTTTCAAGGCTGTTTCTACGGCTGCTATGGCCAGGCCGCGGTCAAAACAACGCTCTTTTTCGTTCCCGGCCAGGGTCTCCGTCTGGCCTTCCACCCGCTGGCAATAGGCCAGGAGTTCCTGCTCCATCTCTTCGGTAACCGGGAGTTTGGCCCGGAGTAAAACCTGGCGCGGTCCTACTGTTTCCACAATCCCCCGGCAACTGACCCGCAGGCCCAGGTTCCCTTCCACCGTCCGGTAGGCCACCTGTTTTTCATTGGTCAAGATGAGGCCCCTCTCTTCCAGGGGAAGTCCTTCTAACTGGGGGATAACAGAATGGACATCCGTAGTCGCCCCGCCCAGGTCAATAACCACCAGGCTCCCCAGCCCTTTTTCTTCATAATAGCCGCGGGCTAAAAGTTCGGCCCCCATGAGGACGGCCCCGGGTGTAGGGATAACCTCACCCCCGGGAACCAGGCCCTCCAGGTAACGCAATCCCGGCGCTCGGGTAATCTGGCGGATAAACTCCCCGTGAATGGCCTCCCTGGCCGGCTGGACCCGCAATTCGTGGATGGTGGGCATAACGTTGGCCACCCGCCGGTGCCTGACTCCGGCGGCTGCCAAAATCTCGGCCGCCCGGGCCTGGGCCTGGCTGTTACCGGCAATAATAACCACTGCCGGGAGCTTTAAATCCGCCAGGAGGCAGGCATTCTGCCATAGGGCGTCAGTATCGCCGCCGTCGGTCCCCCCGGTAAGAAGAACAATGTCCGGCTTGATCTCCAGCAGGACCTCCCGGCGATAGGCCGGGGTATCCTCTTCGGATAACACCTCCAGGACCCTGGCCCCGGCATTCATGGCCACCTCCAGGGCAGCCTTGGCCGTCACCCGCGGCATATAGCCGATGGCCACCATCCGCAGGCCCCCGGCGGCACTGCTGGAAGCCAAAACCTGCTGGCCCGCCAGGTCTGGCAAGCCGGGGCCTCCCGGTAAGCCTTTCAGCGCCTGTTCCAGCCCCACGCGGATATCCTGAACCGTCGTCGGCGCCTGGGCGCGGGCCAGCCACTGTAAACGGCCGGCTTCCAGCCGGTAAGCATTAACCTTAGTAAAAGTGCTGCCGACATCAAAGGCTTTTATTTCCATAACTTCTTATCCCTTTAGGCCTGCATATTTTCCGCGACTACATAAACATAACCATCCATCAGCCGCCGCGCCGTGCGGCCGACGGCCGCCCGGGTAAGGGTTATTTCATTCCCCTGAATGGCGGCAGCCACTTCAATGGAAATAACCCCCGCCGGGTGGCCGATGCGGATCAGTCCCTTATGACGATGCGAAACTTCATTGACGATAGTCCCGGGAATGGCGGCGGCAGCCCCGGTACAGGTAGTGCCGGTACCGGCGTAGGTTTTGTGCATTACTTGCATATACATCAACCGGGAAACAAAGTCGACCTCTTCCGCCTTGATCAATCTCTGGGTGGTAAAGCTATGATAATCTTGGGGCGGGGCGACGAAGGCCAGCATGGGGAAGGCCGGGATGCGCCGGCTGGCTTCCTCCGGGGTGGCAGCCAGGCCCATGGCGCAGGCCCCCAGGGCGCGGATCGTCTCTAACAACTCCAGAAGTCCCGGGTTACTGTCAATCTCTGCCGGTGCTTCGGTCCCTTTAAGGCCCAGGGCAGCCGCCCGGACAAAAACCATGGGGTTGGCTGCATCGATCAAAGAGACCTCCAGACGGCCGTAACCGGGAACGTCCAGGACATCGACCGGCCGCCCTGTCGGTAACAGCCTGCCGGTGGCCGCCCCGGCCGTCCCGGCAAAGTCGAGCATGATTTTCGCACCCGTTCCGGGAACCCCGTCGATTTGATAATCCCCCGTTACCCTGGCTTTACCGTTTTGGACCGGCACCTCGGCGACGATAATCTTACCGGTGTTGGTATTGTGAATACGGACGTCAGTTACCGGTTCCTGAGCGCGAACCAGACCCTCGTCAATGGCAAAAGGACCTACAGCTGCCGAGATATTGCCGCAGTTGCCGGAGTAGTCGATCAACGGCTCCTTGATGCTTACCTGGCCGAAGGTATAATCAACATCGGCGTCGGGCCGGGAGGAAGGGCCGATAATGGCCAACTTGCTGGTCAGGGGATCGGCCCCGCCCAGGCCGTCAATCTGGCGCACATCAGGACTGCCGAAAATAGCCAGGATCATCCGGTCCCTTAAAACCCGATCGCAGGGCAAATCATTTTCATGTAAAAATATGCCCTTGCTGGTCCCCCCGCGTAAGATGGCACAGCGCACGCGCAGCATCTCACTCATCACCCATAACCTCCTTTAAATGGGCCCGGACCCAGGCTACCGGTTCCTGGGGATCGGTCCCCGGTCCGAAAAAGGCGTCCACCCCGATAAATTCCGGTCCTTCAGTTTTGATCTTTGCTTCCAGTTCGGCGTGTTCTTCCTCTTTTTCGGCGATCCGCCCGCCGGCTATTACCAGTACTTTATCCCGCAGGCCCAGTTCTTTCAAGCGTTTATCCAGGCGGGGGAACAGGGTGATCCCCAGGCCCAGGAGGTTGCTCACGCCGACTACCTGTGCCTTGCTCTCGGCAACAACTTCCGCCACCGTCTCCGGTAAATTCATACCCCGCATGTAGATGACTTCAAAGCCGGCCTGCTGAAAGGCCTCCCGGATCTGGTTAATCCCTACGACATGAGCATCAGCTCCTACTGTAGCCAGGACAACCCTGGCCTTTTCTGAAACCGGAGGTAGAGCTGGAACTGAAACTTCTTCCTGGCTGAAATCCAGATATCTGGGGTCAATCATGGCCGGCCCGTAGCCGGGCACGTAACGGCGAATGCCGTCCCGGTCGCGGTGGGTTTTAACCGCCCGCTTGAGATCCCAGCCCCCGGCCCGGGGGGCGTCCAATATTCCCTGCTTGCCGGCAGTCACAATCTTCTCGATTAACTCCTCCGGCTCATAGCGCCGCCAGAAGGCAGCCGTTATATCTTCGGGGGCCGGCAGGGATTTTAATCCCAGGGTAGCCGCCAGGACGGCCATGGCTTCGGTCAAAATGATTTCTTCCCGGCGGTCGATGGCCGGGTCATTAATGGTGATGGAAGCCATGTTTTCAAAGATATTCTGGGTGGCCCAGATAGCATGGCCCATGGATTCACCTGTAGGAATGCCAACGGATTCGGCTGCCTTGGGCCGGTAGAAATTGGCGCCGCCAAGCCTGGCCGCCATGGCCATGCGGGCGAAGTGCCCCTGCTCAGCGATTAAATCCGGAGGTGGGTTCTGGAAGGTCTCCGGCACGACGATAAGGGCTTCGCTCCCCATCACCCGGCGGAAAGCGCGGATAGCGGCCAGATCAGCCAGGAGGTTAATCCCGGCGACATTCATCTGCAGGGCGCCCAGTTCCGCTGGCAACCCCGCCAGGACGGCCAGTCCTTCAGCCAGAAGGCAACCGGCTAACCCGGCACCGTCGGTGCCGCCGATATTGTTCAGGTGCTTATGGGACTCTATCTGAACATAGATATTGTTTTCAGCGCAAATTTCCAGCGCCTTAAAGCCATTTTTGACTTTGGTTTTATAATCGTGGATGCCCCGGCCGCCAAAATGAACGTGAATGACCGGGCCGATGTCCGTCCCGTCAAAGCCGGCTATAAAGGCATTCAAAATGGATAGGTGCGGCGTATCGCCGGTGGCGTTAATGCGCAGGGGGTGGACGGCACCCCCGCCTATCTGGACAAACTCCCGCTCCCCTTTGGGAGTTATGCCCCCTTTCCCCCGCGACTGCTCGATCAGTTCCGCCCCATCCAGGGGGTCGATATGGCGGGTAGCTTCAGAATGGACAAAATGGAAGAGCTTAATGCCCAGTTGATCGGCAATGGCATACATGTCCCGGGATTGCGCCAAGGTCTCGGCCCCGGAATTGCGGCCCAGGATGGGGTTCTGGACCGGTATACCGGTATGAGCGGCCTGGCGCGCCAGTGCGGTCAGGCGATGCCCGTCGCGAATCATGCCGGCCACTTCCCGCGGGTAAGGCGCCGGTAGCCCCTTAACCGAGCCGTCGGGTCCCACTTCCGGCATGGTGACGCCGAAGAGCCGGGCGTAGGCCCGCACCCGGTCGATATCTTCCCTGATAATAGCTTGCGTCTTTTCCTGCATGGTCTTCGCTCCTATACTTTCACTCTTAAATATCCACTTCAAGGTACAATTACAATGCCCAGCTTTTGCGCTGCTTCCAGGGCTGCCTCCAGGGAAGGGATGGCCTCTACCAGAGCCAGGCGACCGCCGCCACGATTGCGGGCGTCAACTATAACCCGGCCCGCGCTGGTCTCTAGCGTCACCCGCTGGAGCTGCGGTTCATTGGCTTCTTTAATCTCTACCGTGATACCCAGCCGGGGCAATTCGTTCAGAATCTGGTGATAGCTCTGGCTGTCGGCCGTGCTGGCGCCGTAAACAGCCCCCATAAGAATACCGGGCACATTGATTGCCCGCCGGGCAAAAAGCTCCGGGTAGAGTTCGATCAGCACCTTTTGGATCGTTGCGTCTCCCGCCAGAGCGTGGGCGATCCGGGCGGTATTGGTGGGTGAACCTACGGCCTGGCTGCTGCCGCCCACTACTACCTCGCCAAAGGGTTTGATAACGGGATTGGCCAGCTCGGCCAGCCGGCCGACCTCTTCCCGGGCCCGGCCGGCTACCGCCGCCCGCCTTTGTTCTTCTTCACTTTTAACCTGTTCTTCAATATAGCGATCAACCCGGGGGTCGCTCTTGAAGTAGGCCTCCATGTAACGAATAACCTCAGGTACAATTGTCCGCGCTGAAACCTGGTGGACCCTGGCAGCCAGGGCCAGCATTACATCCACGGGAACATTGACCGGTATCGAGGTTTTAAGGGCCAGCCCGGCGGCCAGCTGCCCCAGCATCAGCGCGCCGCCGATATGGGTGGCACACAAGCCCGGGACCATTACCCTGGGGGTACAGGGCACGCTGATAGTCGGCGACAGGGCCAGGACCATGGCCCTGTCCATTTCCCGGGGGCCGCCGCCGGCCAGTTCCACCAGCGCGGCCGCCGTGCCGCATGCGCCGGCGCCCAGGCCTTCCATATTACAACCTGTGGTCGTCTTGCCGGCTCGGAAAAAAGTACCGACCCGGAGCATTACAGCTACAGCCGGCCATACCTCTTCCCGCGGGTATGCCTCCAACATGGCCGCCGTCAGGCCGCTGAAAACACAGGCGTCACCGGTTCCGGCGCAGGGGGCCAGGCCCACCAGGTGGTTGCCCACCTGGGCCGCCAGGGTAAGGCTGATGGCTCGATCGAGAAAAGAATCGTTAGTAATCTGACCCGGTTGCCGGGTTAATTCATAGCCGACCCGGCCCATAAGAAAGCTCTGGCTGTCCCGGTCCATCCCCAGCCGGACGGTTTCCAGGTTGTGGTCAAAGGCGGTCTCTACCCTGGCCAGCACTTCTTCCGGTGCGAGGTGTTCGTTAAAGCAGGCTTCGGCCACCACTATCTCGCTTACCCTGGTAACATATTGATCCGCCAGGTGTAAAAGGCCCCCCAGGGTTAAGGGGTTAAATGGCTGGGGCCGACCCGCCAGGTAATCTACCAGGGCCTGAACTTTATCCCTGCGGATCATAACGTACCTCCGCTCCCGTTGCTTCTTCCCAGACCCTAATAACGGCGGCTATATCCTGGCCCCCCAGGCCCCGGGCCCGGGCCAGGGCGAATACCTGGCGCGCCAGGCCGCCGAGCATTAGTGGTACATCATTTTCCCTGGCGGTCTGCAGGGCCAGGTCCAGGTCCTTGGCCTGGAGGTCGATGGCGAAGCCCGGCTCGAAGCGGCCCGGCAGGATAAAATTAGGGACCTTGGCCTTGAAGGCGTAGCTCTGGCCGGAGCTGCTGCCGATGATTTCTAACATAACTTCCGGTTTCAGGCCGGCTTTCGCTCCCAGTACCAGGGCCTCGGCCACGGCGGCCATATTAATTCCCAGCAGCAGGTTATTGACTATTTTCACGGCGTCCCCGGCGCCGACATCGCCGACGTGGTAGACCTTCTCCCCCAGGCACTCCAGGACCGGCTTGACTTTCAAAAAATCTTTTCTGGAGCCGCCGGCCATGATTGTCAGTTTGCCAGCTGCGGCTCCCGTGACACCTCCCGATACCGGGGCGTCCAGGTAGGCTGCCTGCTTTGGGGCGGCCAGGGCCGCCATCTTGCGGCTGTCACCGGGACCGACACTGCTCATGTCAACGACCACCAGTCCCGGCCGCGCCCCGGCCAGGACACCGTTTTCTCCCGTCATGACTCCGGCTACAATAGCGGCGTTGGGCAGCATGGTAATTAAAACCTCTACCTGCCCGGCCACCGCCGCCGGTGTCTCCTCTGCCCGGGCTCCTGCCATAACCAGTTCCGCGACAGCCGCTGGGATAACATCGTTAACTATCAATTCGTGCCCGTTTTTAATCAGGTTTAAAGCCATGGGCCGGCCCATATTACCCAGGCCGATAAAGCCAAGGCGCATCCGCCGTTCCTCCTCACAAACTGCTAAATCTCTAATTCCCATCTTTATATCTTTGTTGGCAGCTACCTGCCCAACGGTGGTCCTTAGCCTGAACGATGGTGGCGCTATCGTTGATATTGCTGAGTTCGTCCGGTCAATGCTGGCTTCGTACAGTAATGGTAACAGGCGATTATCCCTTGCCAATGTAGTGGGGCGGCAGGTTGCCCTGCCGCCTGCTACTAACTACCGCAAACCATCTTCACACTTGGCCTCTTCTTTCTTTAACCCGCCGATCCGCGGCAGGGGCCGGCCCCCTTCGGTTACAACGGCGCAGACGACAATCTCGTCGGCTTTAGGCGCATCTGGTACCCGTACCTCCATGGCATCATAGTGGCTGCGCACAAAACAGGCATTTTTAAAATGCAGGGGGACGTCGATAGGCGTGCCCATGCCGCCCCGTTTCTTGGCCGAGGGGATGATGGCCTTGCCTTCAAAGACGGCCGCCCGGAAGGGTTTGCCGAGTTTGGGATGTAAAATGGCGGCCGCATGCTCCAGTTCCCCGTTCTCGCCGACAATGGCGGCTTTGCCGTAGCTGTCTACATCTTTGGGATCAATGCCGAGGGCGTCGACTGCCTTTTTACCCAATAATCCGCCCAGCTCTTCACCGGCATCCATCAGTTCGGAAAGATCTTCTACATACCTGCCGGCGAAGGGGTTCTTGATGACTGCCAGCGCCGCTGCCTTACGTACCGGCTTTTCCAGGGTTTTTTCCCCTTCGATCAGCGTCTCTTCAACGATGGTGACGATTTTCCTGATTTCCATGTCTACTACCTCCTGATGAAAAATAATTTTAACAGCCGGCATCTGTTTTTGTCCCTGGTAACAGATGTCCGCCCCTTTACGAAACTGCTTTGCATAATCCGCTCAAAATGTCAGGTGGCATGCTCCAAAAATAGACTTCTGCCAGAAATGGCATCTTCTGGTGGAAGTATATCCCCACCCGGCGATCCGGGCAGGTTTTCCTTGTGCGCTGGCGGAGGCGTTAGCCCCATGAAAGGCACCTCAGTTAATTGGATGGACCAGGCCCTCCGGGTACTGGCGCGTAAAACCGTTCAGGTATACTACCGCCCCCAGGAGGGCCCCGTCCTCTACCAATCGCCGCCCTGTTGCTATGCCCCTTTCCAGGGCCGCGACCTGTAATTCTTCCGGCAGGGGACCGACGACCGTGGTCACCAGGAGTTCCGGGATATCGGTAGCCGGGTCAAGCTCCCGCGCCGGCCGGCGCTGGATCAACGGGGAATCTACATTCACCGCATTGCCCAGGACGGTGGCAGAGGCGTCGGCGACCGCCGCCGAAGCAGCAATAGCTACGGCTGCGTCAGCAATCCCCACGGTAAAGCTGCGCCCGCCCCGGCCGCTGGTGGCAATACCGCCAATATGATCCCCCGCCCTGATGTCCAGGTAGTGGGAGGGCGGCGCCCCCAGGCGGGGGGCGATGCCGACCCGGGTCTTCTCGCCCCGGCCGAGGCGGAGAGCAATATCGCCGCCGTTATTGACCAGGACTTTGGTTGCCCCCTGTTTTACCAGGTAATCGCCCACCAGTTCCGCCATGGTACCGGCGACGGCTGCCATGGGGGTAAGACTCGGATCTCCTGCAGTTTTAACGGCAGCATACATCCGGTCCAGGACCCGCGGCCAGCCCTCCGGATTGGCAAGCAAAGGCCACGGCTTCCGGGCGAGAGGCAGGTAGCGTTTTAAATCCTCCAGCCATCCTGTTACCAGCCCTTCCAGCCGGTGCCATTCCCGTCCCAGAGGCTGCCCCCGGCGTTCAGCCATAATGCTCATCTGCACCGGGCCGATATCCAGCAGGGCGCGAAAGGGGTCCAGCATTTGGAACATTAATCCCTGACCCCGGCTACAACTTCTTCCACAAAGCGCAGGCGGTGTAAGTGGCCGCCGATACGTTCATAGGTACTCTTCAACATGGTATATTCCACCGGAGCCACCGTAGCCGGCGTCGGCACCCAGTAAAAGGCCTCCGGGGCAGCCACCTTTTCCACATCCACCATGAAATTGATACCGCCACCGGGCAGAAGCATGGCCGGCGCTCCCCCGATGGTCAGTTTTATTTCACCCCGGTGGACGGCCCTGGTAAGCTCTACCGGCAATGTAGTCACCCCGGCCCGGGCCGAACCGCCGGTACCGCCGACGTACAGGGCCGCCACCCGGGCTTCCTCGCAGTTGGAAGCAATAAGCTCGATTACCTTTCGCACCTCCGGTGTAAGGGGTATCTCCCGGACATCCCCGTCAGGCTGTACCTCAAACAGAGCCGCCTTACGGGCCGTAGTTTCGGTGACGAGGATGCGCATCCCCGGCCTGGCGACATTCATATCAACGGCTTTGATGGCCTGGCGGGGGTCGGTAATGGCCGTACCTCCCCAACCGTTGCCGGGATCGCCGAAATATCGACCGCGGGTGCTCTTGCGCCCGGCCGGGACGACGCCACTGTAGGTCATACCGACTTCCTGGCCGGCCAGGTGCTCAGAAAAGAGGCCGATAATATGGTGGTCGAGGATAATGGCTTCATCCACCACCCCTTTCAGGTCACGGGCGAAGAGACCGATGGTGGCGCTGCCACACCCCACCCGCATGGTAGTATCTTCCTGACCGTCGATCACCGGGCGGTGCCCCACCTGGAGTACCAGCTTACCACCGTTTTCAACCTTTAAGGTCACCCGCCGCCCGTTGGCCAGGTCGACAATCGTCCGGGCGGCCATAAAACCCGACTTGCCGGTTAAGAGGTTAGCGCCGCCGATATAGAGCATTTTGGAGCCATATTCCTCAGTATCAACCATCCCCACTACCTGGCCGTCGCGGCGCACCCTGGCGCCTTCTTCGCCAATATGCAAGTTAGTATCGATCTTGACTTTAATACCGCTATAGCTTAAAGGAGCTTCCGTAACAACGGTTACAACCTCGATGCCGCCCCGCTGGCCCTGGACGATATAGGGAGCCGGGCGCGGGCAGGGATACTCGGTCCCGGCACCGATGGCCGTGATTAAGGGCCATTCTATTTCCGGTGGCGGCAGGGTGGGTTTGGGGACGCTGGTTACCAGCGGCCGGTTGCGGACCAGTTGCCCTTTAATATTGGTATAACGGCGGCAGGCGCCGGTAAAGCCCTCCTGGACCTGGCACTGGACCGGGCAATGGCTGCAGGTGACACTCCCCGCATAAGCTTCATCTACCTTTTGCGCCGCACCCCGGTTACAGACCCGGGTACAGATACCGCAGGAAGAACACCCGGCCCCTATAACGGCCTTTTTTTCGGCTATGGTTATGCATTCCAGGGGGCAATTCCGGGCGCAAAGGCCACAGCCGTTGCATAGTTCCAGGTCAATCCTGACCATCATCCAGGCCTCCTGGTTACACTAATGAATAGCTTCTAGGTTTTCACCGGTATTAATGTTGTCTAGCGACGTAGAGATCCTATTTTTTTATGTTTACCTTTCTGGTAGCCGGCGGCGTGTTGCGGCTGATTTCAGCCTTGATTTCCCCGTCGACCAGGACCAGGGCTACGCCAGGCAGGTCGCCGGCAGCCAGGGCAGCCAGGGCATCCCTGCCCGCTGAACCCAGGGGGGCGTCCATGAGTACCAGGTCGGCTTCTTTTCCCGGAGCGATAACACCGGTGTTAAGGCCGTAGACGCGGGCGGTATTACCCGTAGCCGCCGCTACTGCCTCGGCAGCCGGAATCCCGGATACCGAGGCCAGGAAGGCGATATTCCTTAAGATGCCCAGGGGAATAATACCGGTACCGGAAGGAGCGTCGTTGCCCAGGATCAGGCGGTACAGCTCGTTGCGTTCCTGCAACCTTTTAGCCATCAGGTCGGCGATGCGGAAGTTGCCGCACTGGACTATTTCCACCGCAAAATCAGTCTCATCGATAATTTTCACCACCTCTTCCTCCGGGATGGCGGTGGGGCCGCCGTTGAGGTGGGAAACGACATCCGGTTTGGTGGCCATCACCTGGGCCGCGGTAACCGTAGAACTTCCCGGGATGGAGGTGCCGCCGGTGTGCATAGCTACTTTGAAGCCATACTTATGGGCCCACGCCACCATCGGCGCTGCCTGTTCCGCCGTCTTGACACCGCCCAGGCCAATCTCGCCTACCAGCCAGACACCAGCCGCTGCCAGTTCGGCAAAGTCGGCTTCCGTCAAGCCCGGTTCCAGGATGAGGGCGCCGCCGTGGACTTTTACTCCCGCCGGCCGGGCGTTAGCAAAGGATTTGTGGGCTAAAACAGCCAGGGCTTTGGTGCCGGCCGGGTCTTTGGGCCGCCCGGGGGTGTGGGCCTCGCCGGCGGAAATCATGGTAGTCACGCCGCCATGCAGGGAACTGGAAATATAATCCGCCGTTTTTTGCCGGGGCGTGTAATCTCCCAGCACCGGGTGAACGTGGGAGTCAATCAGTCCTGGGGTTACGGTCATCCCGCCGGCGTCGATTGTCACCTCCGGGCTTATTCCCTGGAGGATGTCCTCGCCACCCACAGCAGTAATCAAGCCGTCTTTGATCAGAATGGTGTTACCCTCCAGCAGAGGCTGGTTGATGTCACCGCTGACTATGGTGCCGATGTTTGTAATAACCACCACGCTCATTGACCATCATCCTCCTTTTTCTCTCTGGACTTTTTTATTTCGGCCACAACCCTTTCGGGTGTTAGCGGCAAATCATAAAAGCGGAGTCCCAATGCGTCGGCAACAGCGTTGGTGATGGCCGCCGCCGTGGGCACCAGGGCCGGCTCCCCCACCCCTTTGGCGCCGTAAGGGCCGGTTGGTTCTAGTTCTTCAACAATTATCGGATATACTTCCGGTACATCCATAGCCGTTGGCATTAAATAGGTGGAAAAAGCCGGATTTTGAATCTCGCCTTCTTTAACTACTACTTCTTCCAAAAGAGCGTAGCCGATACCCATACTGCAACCGCTCTCAATTTGACCTTCGACGTTCTGCGGGTTAATCGCCCGGCCAACATCATGGGCGGCAACTATTCTTTTAACTTCGACGATACCTGTTTCCGTGTCCACTTCGACCTCGGCCACCTGGGTGGCAAAAGCATAAGTGGCATAGGGTATACCCTGGCCGGTAGCCGGGTCCAGTCTGGTAGTGGCGGGGTTGAACCAGCCGTGACCCAGGGTTAAAATCCCTTCACTCCGGCATTTAGAGATAACTTCTTTAATGCTTAGACTGGTTGGTTCTTCACCATGCCATACCCGGCCGTTTTTCAGGTTGATCTCTTCCGGCGGCACTCCCAGGACAGCCGCAGCCCCGGCGATAACCTCCTGCCTGGCCTTTCGGGCCGCCTCAAAAACTGCATTACCCGAAATATACGTCTGACGGGAAGCCGAGGTTGCTCCGGCATCCGGTGTCACCCCTGTATCCCCAGCCACAACAACTACATCTTCAAAGGCAACTCCCAGAGTCTCAGCTGCTATCTGGGCCAGAATGGTACTGGACCCCTGGCCGATATCGGCACAGCCCGTCAGGACGATAACTGTGCCATCATCGAGGAAATCGACAAAAGCTCCGGCCGGGTTGGGAAGACCCGTATTACCAATGCCGTACGACATACAGCCGATGCCAAAACCACGCTTCTTCACCTGCAATCACCCCCCAGGCCGGGCATGACTTCCAGGGCCCTGGCCCAGGCCGCCTCCAGGGTTTTGGCAATGCCTACGCTGCTGGTTAATTCCTGCCCGGTGGCAGTAATCGAGCCAGGACGTAAAACATTGCGCCGCCTGATTTCCAGGGGGCTCATTTTCAGTTCTCGCGCCAGCAAATCCATCTGGCTCTCAAAAACAAAGGCTATCTGCGGCGTACCGAAACCGCGCATGGCACCACTGAAAGAGTTATTGGTATATACACAGAAGGCCTCTAGATCAACATTGGGGACCTCGTAGGGGCCGGTAGCGTGTACCGCCGCCCGCGTCAATGTTGCCGGCCCATAAGAGGCGTAGGCCCCTGTATCACCGAAAATCCTGGCTTTAACCGCCAGCAATCGCCCGTCTGCTGCTGCTACGCTGGTATAATCGACAATGAAGGGATGCCTTTTGGCGGTAGCCACGAAGGATTCCTGGCGGTCATAAACTATCTTCACCGGCCTCCCCAGCTTCAGGGCGGCCAGGCCCAGGAAACACTGAACGGAAATATCCAGTTTGCCGCCAAAACCGCCGCCGGTCGCCGTCTGGATGACCCGGACTTTATTTATCGGAAGCCCCAGGACACGAGCTGCATCCCTGCGGTCATAGTGGGGATTCTGGGTGCCTGCTTTAATAATCAGCATATCATTCTCCATGTAGGCAATACCGGCTTCGGTTTCGATATAGCCGTGCTCCACCCTCTGGGTGGTATACCGCCTGCTTACTACCGCAGCTGCCTGGTCCAGGGCCGCTTCGACGTTACCCCTTTTGATTTTCGTTACCGTAAGGACATTGCCATTGTCATGAATGGCCGGGGCTCCTGCGGCCATAGCCGCCTGGATGTCAAACAGGGGCGGCAGTTCTTCAATTTCTACTGCAATAGCATCCAGTGCTTTTACGGCAATGCTTTCTTCCTCTGCGGCTACCAGGGCTATAGCATCACCTTTAAAACGTACTTTATTGGTAAGGACCGGTTGATCCTTGACGATAATACCATAACTATTGCTGCCGGGAATATCGGCATGGGTAAATACAGCCGTTACCCCAGGTATCTTTAAGGCCCGGGAAGTGTCTATCTTCTTTACCAGGCCATGGGCTACTTTACTCCGCAGGACCTTAAGATGCAGGGCGCCCGCTATATCCAGATCAGCTGCATATCGCGTCTGGCCCGTTACTTTTCCGAAAGCGTCTACCTTTGGTACTGACTGGCCGACAATATTTTTTTCAATCACTGGCAGCACCTGCTTCCGCTTTTATTCTAGATGCTGCTATCTCCACAGCCTTTATAATCTTGCTATAGCCGGTGCAACGGCAAAGGTTGCCGGAAATCGCCCGGGCTATTTCCTGACGATCAGGGTTGGGGTTGTGATCCAGGAGAACTTTGGCCGCCAGAATCATCCCCGGGGTACAAAAACCGCACTGGACAGCGCCGGCCTCTATAAAAGCCTCCTGCAAGGGATGGAGTTGCCCCAGAGCGGCAACGCCCTCGATAGTGACTACTTCTTTACCATAGGCCTGGGGCGCCATTACCAGGCAGGAATCCACCAATTCGCCATCAAGGATTACGGAACAGGCGCCGCACTCGCCCTCGCCGCATCCTTCTTTTGTTCCCGTAAGGTGTAAAACCTCACGTAAAACGTCCAGCAAACGCATCCCTGGATCGATATCTACTGCCACCAGTTCACCGTTAACCTTCATTTCCAGATGAAAAGCTGCCATTTATGCCACCACCTGACCATTGCCAAAAAACAACCTGGATAATAAATCGCGCGCTATTCCTTTGATTGCTTCCCGTTTATAGGGCGCGGAAGGCCGCGGACCCAGCTTTGCCGCTACTTCCTGTTCCGCTTCGCTGGTAAACTCCTCAAGTAAAGAGGGTGAGGGTTTCCGACCTTCCAGCACTCCTTCTAGGATCTGATTGCGGTAGGGATTGGGGCCTACGGCCCCCAGGGCTACCCTGGCTCGGGTTATGACGCCGTCCTCCAGGGTAATAATCACAGCCATATTCATCCTGGCGATAGCCAGGGCTTTACGCCGTCCCAGTTTGACAAAACCGTTTCTGTTTTCCGGCGGCGGGATGGCAAAGAATACCTCCTGGATAATTTCCTGGGGTTGAATACCGGTCTCTCCCATGCCACACAGCAATTCATCGACAGGTACCACCCTTATTCCCTGGCTGGAAACCAGCCTGGCCTGCGCTTCCAGGGCTACCAGGGCTGTTACCGTATCGGCTGCCGGCGAAGCATTGGCGATATTCCCGCCAATAGTTCCCTGGTTTCTTATCTGCGGCGAGCCGACTGTAGACGCTGCTTCCGCCAGCAGAGGGACCTGGTCCTTGATTAATGGAGATAATTCCAGCTGGCTAAAGGTGGTCAGGCTGCCAAGGTGTATTTCCCGGCCCTCTTCCTTTATCCCCTTTAATTCCTCTAACCGGGAAAGATCCAGGAACCCCTTAATTTTCAATTCGCCCTGGCGAGCAGCAGGTATAAGATCTGTCCCGCCGGCCAGGGGCTTTAATTGGTCTCCGGCAACTGCCAGTAGGTCCAGGGCCTTCTTTAACTCTACCGGTTGGCAAAATTCCTGTAGCTTGAGCACCTTTATCTCGTCCTTTTTATAGGTTTTATAGGCGCGGGCGCCCACCTGAGCTTCCCGCGCCCATCATTTAAACCAGTTCCTTCAGGACCTTATCTCCCCATGCCTTGGGTCATGTGCCTCTTGATAATAGTGTTTTTATCCTCTTTAGGCGCCTTTTTTATAAGGCAATATGATTCACTCTTTATTTTAAATGGCGTTATGCAGCTTTAAGTTGTTATTTACGTAACCCATAAATTCTTCCGCTCTTTGAGTATTCGGTTGGGTGACCAGGCTGACCCCCACAAACAGGATGATCGAGACAATGATAGCCCAGATACCGGGCCACCAACCCAGCGGACGCAAACCGCTGAACTGCAGGTAAAAGCTGAGGCCGCCCGCGATCAGGGTGCTGGCAATTACCCCTGCGGAAGTTCCCTTCTTCCAGAAGAAAGCGCCGAAGATCGCCGGTACCATCACCAATAAACCGGCAGATGCAGCGGTCGACAGAACCGCAATCAACCCCAGCTGTAAGCGGGCAAACAGGAACGCAGCGATGGCAATGATGGGGATAAAGATCTTGCTAACTAACAGCTGAGAGTCATCCGAGGCATTGGGAACCAGGTTTTTATAGATATCCCGCGCTACCATCGAAGACAGGGTCAAGAAAATGGAGTCAATCGTAGAAATAGCTGCCGCCGTAATACCCACCATGGCAAGCAGGGCTAGCAGCATGGGAACTATAGGTAAGGCCAGCAGGGACGGGGTTGCCAGGTCGGCTTTGGATAAGCCCGGGATCAGCATCCTGGCGGAAAAGCCCCACAAAACTGAAACCAGAGTATAAACCAGGCCGAAAATAAGGAATCCAATTAACATGACACGCATGTCTTTGAGGGTCCTGGGCGTATAAAGGCGCTGGCTCACCTGGGGATTAGATATACAGAAGAAGAACCAGGGCAGGCTCAATCCCAGGAAGGTGCTAAACTTGAAATATCCTTCTTTAGGGGTAACCGCCAGCAGAGATGGGGCGTCTGCTTCCAAAGCTGCAAACAGCCCGCCAAAACCACCCAGCCCTTTGTATACCACAACCAGCAATACCGCAATGGCAACGACTATCATCAATAACGCCTGCAGGGCATCAGTCCAGGCTACCGACCTGAGACCCGCAATTAAGGCCCAAAAGACAGCTACCAGGACGGCGATAATCAATCCCGTCATAAAAGTAATAGTTCCCCCGGACAGGCCTTCCATCAGATAGCCTATCCCCATCAATTGGACGGCACTGTATGGAATAAGGAAGATGCAGCAGGCCAGGGCGGTTAATATAGCTACTCCCTTGCTGTCGTAACGGTGCCCGAGAAGTTCGGTCGGACTTACATAATCGTATTTTTTCCCTGCCAGCCAGAACCTGGGACCAAAATAAACAGCCAGAACCAGGCCGCAAAGATAAAGTAGCTCATAACCCAGGGCGCCAACTCCGCCGGTATAAGTAAGACCCGCCAAGCCTATCATCATAAAGGCGCTGTAGGTGGTAGCGCTGTAGGTCAGGGCAGATACAAAACCGCCCATGGCCCGGTTGCCCAGGAAATATTCGGTCATCCCCCTGCCCATGCCTCTCTTGGACATGAAGGCAAAAACCGTAGCAATGATAATATAGATAAACATGGCGGCATAAACAAGAGTTGCGCTCAACTTAAATCCCTCCAATTCCCGGTAATCACAATCATACAGGCGATGGACACAACGGCAAACAGGGTCCAGAACAGGAACGCCCCGTAAATCTTATGGACGCCGGACAGTACTGTGAACGGCACCACGTATGCTAGTAAAACAAGAACTACGAATACCCAGGTCCATCTCCGCCTGGCAGTACTCAAGTTGTCTTTGGGAGCCGGCGCTGGTCCGTTTGTCTTCGGACTGGTTTCCATTTACGTTTTTCCTCCCTTCTGTTAAAAAAAGTTCCATCGGGATCTCAGATATAACGGAGAGATTAAAAATCCTGGAGCCCACTTGTACATAGCTGGCACCGTCGGAATAAATTCCAACAAGCCAACAACCTGGGTATTAAAAAGACTTTTCAGCGCAGGCCGTTTCTGGTATCGGCAATACCGCAATCCCCCTCTCTCTGCAATTTAAGTTTTATCTCCTCAACATTTTAATACATGCAAAAGACATGCCATAAAACAAAGCATAGAAATATTAAGGTTTGAAACTTGTAATTGTTTAATAACCGTCTTGTAATAAAACATCTGTTGCGCAAATGATACAATAAGCTACGCTAAGACACGTCTTCTTTTATTTTTCGCCACAGAGTAGAACGACTGATCCCTAAAAGTTGTGCCGCGCGGGTTTTATTGCCCCGGGTCTGCCGGAGAGCCTCCAGGATCACCTCTTTTTCCAGATCAATAATTTCTTTTTTGAGATCGCCCTTCCGGGAACCTAAATCTCGAGTTTTAATCCTGACAGGTTCTTCATAAGAACCCTGCTTTATAACTATATCTATAATTTCTTTAATCTGATTCTCGCTAATACTACCCGTAGCCAGGGCCATAATTCTTTCCGCGATATTTTGTAATTCCCTCACGTTGCCGGGCCACGAGTAGGCAGGTAAATAGTTGAAGATTTTCCGGGCAATTACCGGAGCATAACGGGCCAGAGCGCGGTTGGCTTTAAAAAGCATGTCCCCGAGCAGGAACGGGATATCTTCTTTGCGTTCCCTTAAAGGCGGCAAATGTAACGGTAAAACGTTCAGACGATAATACAAATCAGCGCGGAAGGTTCCCTCCCGGACAGCTGCCAGTAAATCACGGTTGGTGGCGGCGATGACGCGGACATCAATGGGTATGGTATGCTGGCCGCCAACTCTCATAATTTCCCTTTGTTGGAGAACCCGTAGTAATTTAATCTGAATTGCCTGGGAGATGTCGCCAATCTCATCCAGGAATATTGTCCCCCCGTGGGCCAGTTCAAAGAGTCCCGGTTTGCCGCTCTTCCTGGCTCCGGTGAAAGCGCCCTCTTCATAACCAAAAAGCTCGCTTTCCAGCAGGTTCTCCGGTACAGCGGCGCAGTTGATGGCCACAAAGGGCCGGCCCTGTCGCTGGCTGGCATTGTGGATCGCCTGGGCAAAAAGCTCTTTGCCGGTGCCGGTTTCGCCCATTATAAGGACCGTGGCTTCAGAACGGGCGTATTGTCTGGCCTGGGTAATTGTTTGCTGCATGGCCTGGGATTCCCCTACAATCTCCATAAAGGTCGTCTTGGCTTCAAGTCCCTCCCGGCGGGACTTGAGACGAATCTGGTGCTCGGCTTTCTGGATGGTGACGATGTCATGCAAAGTAGCCACCGCACCCCGGGGCTCCCCCCGGACGATTACCGGCACTTTATTAACCATTACCTCTTTATCTTTGATCTTTTCCAGTTGGTTAAACTGCCCTTGGTCACTAGTAAGCAACGTTTCCAGCTTTAAAGCCGGCACGATCTCATCCACTGGACGACCAGTGGCCCCCTGGGAGCTAATGCCGGTGATCATCTCAGCGGCCGGGTTGAAGGCGGTAATGATCCCCTGCTGGTCGCAGGCAATAATCCCGTCGCAGGCAAAATCAAGAATAGCCTGGATGCGCTGGGTTTTTTCCATTTCCTGGCGCCGCACCCTGGCCAGCTCCACCGCCCGCTCCAGGGCTTCAAGGACGGCTTTGGGCGTATAAACATAAACCGCCTGCAAACCGTGACGCCGAGCCAAATCACAGGCCAGGCTGGCGCCCACAATCACCACCGGTTGTTCCTGACGGCTGAGTTCATTAAAAAGAGCCTCGCCTTCAGCCGTAGTCTTCAGGGCGACTTGATTGACCGGAAAGGGGAGAACCGCCTTTAAGTCATTGAGCTCATGAATAATTTCACTAAAATGGACAAAGTACACTGTTTCATTACCGGTGCGGCATTGGAGGATTGTTTTCAGCATATCGTAACCGGAGACGGTGATGGCTACTACCGGAGTCTGCAAATTATCCCTGAGCATGCAGGCATTACCACCACCGCTGACAAAGACATCTACCTGCTCACTGGCCTCAATCTGGCGGGTCATCTCCAGGGTTGTCTGCTGGTCAAATAAACCTTCCACCAGCTCGATGTGAGCTTCCCCACTAAGCTGGGGCTGCACCTCCCGGACCACGTTCGTTAATTGACCCCAGCTGACTACCACCACTTTGACCGCCATGACCTCTCCCTCCCGCATTTTGGAGATCCGATGTATATATTTGATTATTCGCCAGGAATCCCCGCATTTCCTGTATCAGCAAAAATTAAACGCCGATCATTCTGGCATCAGTTATTATGGCCAGATTACCGGAAAACTATCCGTTAATAACCAAACATAAGCCCCCGAATGCAACTTTTACACCCGGGGGCTGCCTTGCCCTCATACGTTTAAAACGTCTTTGTTCTATCGCGCTTTTGTTATAAAAAGAATCGCCGCCAGCCGTCACTTCTGCCTCCGGTCAGGTTGTTATGCTGGTTGATATATAACCAATTTACCGGCGCAGGAAGAAAACTGCTACCACCAGGGCCGCCAGCAGGATGCGGTACCAGGTAAACAGGAGGTAGCTGCCGTGGCGTAGGTACTGGAGCAAAAACCTGATAGCCAGGAAACCAACGACGGCTGCTGTCAGCACCCCCAGAATAAAGGCCAGGTTAAAATCAGCCGGTTGCAAATCCGGTACTTTTAAAAGGGCGGCGCCGGCGATGATGGGCACTGACATAAGGAAAGAAAAGCGGGCCGCCGTCTCCCGCTTCATGCCGGTTAAAAGACCGGCAGACATGGTAATGCCGGAACGGGAGACGCCGGGAATAATGGCCAGGGCCTGGGAAATACCAACGATAATACTATCCATCAAAGTGATATCCTCTATATCCCGGGTTTTGCCGCCCTTGCGGTCGGCCAGCCAGAGGCCGATACCCATCAGGGTCAGGGTTAAAGCTATCAGCAGGGGTGAGCGGAAAACCGTTTCCGCCTGGTTTTCCAGGAGATAACCAAAAACAGCCCCCGGAATGGAAGCGACGACAAGGTACCAGAAGAGGCGGCCGTCCAGGCTGCGGGGCTGAAAGAGGCCGCAGATTACCACTTCGATAATATCGCGCCAGAAATAGGCCACCACCGCGACCAGGGTGCCCAGGTGCAGGGCGACATCAAAGGACAGACCCTGGTCGGGCCAGCCGAAAAGCCAGGGTGTCAAAACCAGGTGGGCGGAACTGGAGATGGGCAAAAACTCACCCACGCCCTGGACCAGACCCAGGATGACGGCCTGTAGAATATCCATTTCTACTGTTTCCCTCCGTAATGAGATGCGGGAAGTGAGCAGTGGGAGGTGGAAAGCTTGTTGAAACTGGCTACGCCAGTTTCTAATTAAACCCTGCTACCTCCTATTTCCGGCGTTCGTTGTGACGGCGTGCCGCCATGAGGTGCTTCTCCGATAAAGCAAGTTTAAACCCCGCCTGCCATCGTGTCAAGCATTAATGGCACGGACGGGTGTACGAAATTTGTTACGGCCATAATTTGATGCGAGCAGGAAGAAAATATCGCGGCAGGATTTTGGTTTAAGGCTATGCCGGGTTGGGATAGAAACCATCATGTTCAGGATTATATCAGCAGTTTTAATAAGCCAGGATTGAGTGCTGGGCCTCCCACATCCCACCTCTCACTTCTCACATCTATTCAATACACCGTCACCAGGTCCTTCAGGTCGGCAAACTTCTTCGTGCCGATGCCGGAGACGTTCTGCAGGTCTTCAATACTGCGGAAGGGCCCCTTTTCCTGGCGGTAATCGATGATGCGCTGCGCCAGGGTCGGCCCGATGCCCGGCAGGGTATCCAGCTCCGCCAGGGGGGCAGTATTGATATTCACCTTGCCGCCGGCAGGTGCCCCGGCCGCGGCTGTCCCGGCGGCAGTACTGCCGGCGCCAATCCCGCCCGTAGTCCCGGGAACGGGTGGGAGGCCACCGCCTCCCGCCGCCACCGCCTCGCCCTGGCGGGGGACGATCACCTGCTGGCCGTCGCTTAAAGGCGCGGCCAGGTTCAGGGCATTAGCGTCGGCTTCCGGCAGCAAACCCGCCAGGCTGACGGCTTCGTTAACCCTGGCCCCAGCGGGCAGTTCATAGACACCCGGCCGCGCAACCGCTCCGGCGACGTGGACCTGGATGGTGGCCGTTTGGGTGCCGGCAAAAGCCCCCGTCCCGCTGCCACTCTTTTCTCCATCCAACGGCACCGCTCCGGTACCCGCAACCGGCATCCCGCTCCCGGTGGCCGCCGTTAACGCCGCATCTCCCGTTACCACCCGCGGCAGGTCATCAGCGGCCTTCCTTTCCTGCCAGCGGCCGTACTGGAGCCCGAGGCCGAAGAGCAGGGCCGCTATCAACCCTATCGCCAGCCAGCGCACGCGACCGTCCCACTCCCACATACAGCAACCACCCCGGTGCTATAAGCATTTCGCAATAATAAAGCCTGGGTAGAGTAGACGCTCATGCCCAGCACTCAACCTGCAATACGGCAGCTTTGAGAATGGAAACCATCAAAAAAGTGCATGCCCCATAAGGAGTGAGCCGCCTATAATTGAGTGCTGGGCACCACCAGAAGGATGCAAAGGGCAGATATACACTTTCCTTCATTGGTGGCCAAAAAAAGACCGCCCTACCGGGGCGGAATTATAACTCCCAGCTAGAAAACAATGGCCAGGGTGGCCACGAACGTGATAAAAATTACAGCCACCAGGAGGTTTATCCCCAGGGGGAAGCGGTAACGGTTTTCGTCGTAGGTAAGCGCACCTTCACCTTCATAAAATTCATCATCTACCGCGGCCGGGTAAATCGCCCGCAACAGTTTCCGGGGGGCCAGGAAGGGGTTGGTGAAATACGGGCCCACGAATTGGAAAAGATAATTTCCTCCCGCATCCAGCCTTACTTTCGTCTGTTTCAATATATATACCAGACGCTGGAAAACAGCCGCCGCAGGCTTCCTGTAAAACCAATCAGTGTCGATAGTGAGAGTCGGTTCGCCACCCAGTTTAGCCAGCAACAGGAAAAAGCCGAAGGCAGTTGCCAGCAGTAACTGGGTGGAAGAGATCACGTGATCCATGGTATACGGCACGTAATTCATTGGATAGGGGAGCATCTTGTAAAGCAAGGTCGGAAAGACGCCAAAAAGGATACACAGGAAAGCCCCCCCTGCCATGGCCAGGTGCATATTGAGGGGTATTTTAACAGGCTTCAGGCCGCGGTCGGCACCAAAAAACATGAAATATGGCAGCTTTAAACCGGTATGCAAAAAAGTCCCTACACTGGCCAGCGTTAAAAGGAGTTCGGCAATTCCATAGCCGCTTTCACCTGCTGCGGTGATCACAATGGATTTGCTGATAAAACCATTGAATAGAGGAACACCGGAAATTGAAAAAGCACCAACAGTATATAGAATAACCGTCAAAGGCATGGCTTTATAAATACCGCCCAGTTCCGTCAGTTTCTCCCGGCCAGTGGCATAAATAACCGCCCCTGTACCCATAAACAAAAGGGATTTGTAAAGGATATGGCTGAAAGCGTGGGCGGTGGCACCATTTAAAGCCAGATCCGTTCCCATCCCCACAGCTGCCACCATGTAACCGACCTGGCTGATAATATGGTAGGCCAGCAAACGGCGGATATTATTCTCCAATACTGCATAGACCACGCCATAGAGGGCCATAATTACGCCTGCCCAGAGGAGAAGCTCGGTACCAGCAAAAACCCGGATCAATACATAGACAGCCACTTTGGTGGTAAAAGCGCTCAAAAATACGCTCCCGCTTACTGTCCCTTCCGGGTAGGCGTCAGTCAGCCAGGCATGCAAGGGCGGGATAGCGGCATTAATGGCCACACTGCCCAAAATGAGCCAGAAGGCGATGCCATTTGTCGCTGTTAAATTAGTAATCGCCAGATTCCCCTTGCTGATCAGCAGCAGGGTGCCAAAAAGCATCAGATTCCCGCTGAGGAAGTGTATTAACAGATAGCGGAACCCGGCCGCCAGCGATTCCCGCCTACCGCGGTACCAGATAAGGAATACCGATGCCACCGACATTAATTCCCAGAAAAAGAATAGAGTGAGCCAGTCGCCGGCAAAAACAACCCCCAGGGAACCGGCCACATAGAGTAACGCCGCGGCGTGCTCGCCCCGTTTTTTAACGTGCAGAGCATAGATGACGCCCAGCACGCCCATAATGCTGAATATGAGGGCAAATACCAGGGTCAGGGTATCTGCCTTAAGCACCAGCAAATCATAACCCAGAAAGTTGTAGGATAGAATCGTTCCCGGTTTTATGCCGGCTACAGTTAGCAACGCCAGCAAAGGCCCGCCAACAACGCCCCATCGCCACAGGCGTCCCGGCAGGAGATAGAGAACCAGAACGGTCGCTATTAAAACCAGGGAGGGATGAATAACGGACATAGGCTATTTACTCACCTTTTTCATAGTATTTCTCGTGACGTTGCAGCAAATGTTTGCCCAGCCACTTTGAGCCGACGATAATGGCGATGCAGCCGCTAAAGCCGAACAGGGCGTCAAAACCGGGCAGCCGGTGCCACCAATTTATAGCGTGATGGGGGTCGTGGAAGATTATATCCAGTAAAACTGTAAAAACCAGGCTCGCGATCCCGAACCATGTTAGCCGTTGCATTGCCTTTTAACCTCCTGCAGCCATTCCCATACCGGCTGTAAAAATACTTTTAACTGCCGCCAGAGCCAGTTGATAAAAATCCCAGCCGAAATTGGGGAAAACCCCCAGGACCAGAGCTATAACCCCGGTTATTAGCAAGGGATAAAGAAGGGCCGGGCTGGCTTCCCGGATTGGAGTCCCGGCTTTATTAGAGCCAAAATAGGCATTAAAGACTATCGGGAAGAAGTAACCGGTAGTTAAAAGAGCGCTCACAATCAATACCGCGATATATATTCCCTCGTTGGCTTGCAAAGCACCGAGGCCGAGGTTCCATTTGCTGATAAACCCTACCATGAAGGGCGTTCCTACGATAGCTATCGCACCCAGGGTAAAGGCCGCCAGCGTCGCCGGCATCTGCCTGCCGATCCCCTTCATCTCGCTTATGTTTTGCTTGTGGGTGGTAACATAGATAGCGCCGGCACAAAAAAAGAGGGTGATTTTCATAAAGGCGTGGGCGACGATATGAAACATGCCGCCCAGGAGGGCCATAGGCGTAGCCAGGGCGGCCCCCAGCACCACGTAAGATAGCTGGCCGATGGTCGAATAGGCCAGCCGGCGTTTCAGGTTGTCCTCACCCAGGGCGCGCAGAGAAGCAACAATAATGGTGATGCCCGCCACCACGGCCAGAACCTGGCCGGCGCCGATCTCCCTGACCAGTTGCGGCCCAAAAACATAGCCGCTCAGGCGCAGGAAACCGAAGGCACCGGCTTTAACTACGGCCACGGCATGGAGCAAGGCGCTGACAGGGGTGGGAGCCACCATCGCCGTCGGCAGCCAGTCATGGAGGGGCATGATGGCCGCTTTGACTCCCAACCCCAGCACAAAAAGGAAGAATAAAATCTGCAGGGCCAGAACAGACCCCTTGCCTGCTAAAAAACCACCCGGTTGAAACTCAGCCCCCGGGGCGAGAACCTGGCTCCAGATAACGGCCACCAGGAGAAATTGGCCGGCAGTCAGGGTATAGGCCAGGTATTTCCGTCCCCCGTAAATAGCCTCCTCCGTCCGGGAATGGATGACCAGAGGATAGGTGGCTATCGTCAGGATCTCATAAAACAGGAAAAACGTCAGCAAGTTAGCGGCAAAAGCGATGCCGATAGTGGCGGAAAGGCAGACGGCAAAACTGGCGTAATAGCCGGTTTCATGGCCGTATTTCAGGGCGCGCATATACCCGAAGTTATAAATCGAAGTCAGGATCCACAGGAAAGAAGACAGGAGGGCAAACAGGAGCCCAAAGGTATCGGCCTGCAGGTGCAGGGTTATTCCCGGAGCCAGGGTTAAGGGTGCCGTCTCGATAACCTGCCCGGCCAGTACCTGGGGTAACATGGAAAAAATAATGGCAAACTTGCCCACCGCCGCCAGGACAGTTATCCCTTCCCGCAGGTTGGGCCGGCGGTCGTTAAAGAGGATCAGGCCCGCCGCAAGCAGGGAAATCAAGACCGCCCATAAGGGGCGATTGACCAGAAAAAAGTCTGCATTCATCAGGGCATCCTCCAAGGCAAGGCAAAGTGAATATACCCGGAAATAATTTGATCACTAAAAATGCCCAGGGTAAGAATGCCAAGACCCAGGATTAAAACAGGTACCAGCATGGCTGGGGCTAGCTCCCAACCGCCAGCCGCTTTAACCTCCCGGGTTTGACCCTCCACCTGCCCCTGGTCTTCCTTCAAGTAAGCATACTCCAGGACCCGAAAAAAGTAGACGGCCGTCAACAGGCTGCTGGCTACCAGGACAGCCACAAAGACCCACGCCCCGGCTTCCACAGCACCAAGCATCAGGTACCATTTACTGAAAAAACCCACTGTAGGCGGCAGGCCGACCATGGACATGGCGGCCACGACAAAGGCCGCCAGCGTCCACGGCATCCGCCGGCTCAATCTGGCCAGCCGGGGGATATCGCGGATACCTGTCTGATGGCTGATACTGCCGGCCACCAGGAAAAGGCACCCCTTGGTAAAAGCATGACTCAAGATCTGCAAGAGAGCACCGTAAAGGCCCATAATATTGCCCAGGGCAAGGCCCAGGATAATATAGGCCATCTGGGCGACGCTGGAGTAGGCCAGCATGCGCCACAGGTCCCGCTGGGCAATGGCCATTATCGATCCGTAAAGGATACCGGCCGCCGCCATCCACCCGGCAATATCCAGGGCCACCTGTACCGGTGCCGCGGTCTTGAAAACAAAGTAGAGGATACGATAAATTGCATAAGCACTCACCTTGGCCATAACAGCTGCTAAAATGCCTGCTACCGGTGCCGGGGCGCTGCTGTAGGCGTCAGGCAACCAGCCATGGAGGGGAAAGAGGGCCATTTTTATCCCCAGGCCGATAGTAATCAGGGCCACCGCCAGGGCTACGGCGTTGGTAGCGGCCAGCGGCGGCAATAGCACGGCCAGGTCAGCCATGTTTAGAGATCCGGTAAGAGCATAAAGATAACCTATGCCCAGGAGATAAAGGGAGGCGGCCGCGGTGCCAATAAGCAAATAACGGTAAGCGGCTACCGTGGCTCTGCTGCCACCGGACGCTATCAAGGCGTAAGCAGCCAGGGAAGATATCTCTAAGAATACATAGAGGTTAAAGACGTCGCCCGTAACAACCATGCCCAGCAGACCGGCGGCGAGCAAAAGATAGAGGGTGTAAAAATAGCCCTTTTCCTGGGCTGGCTTGCCCGCCAGGTAGGGGGCGGCATAGACCAGGACCAGCAAACAAAAGAAAGAAACCAGCACCGCAATAATGCCCGCCAGGGGGTCAATAACATATTCTATCCCCCAGGGGGGCGCCCAGCCGCCGAAGTGATAATGCCAGGTGCCCTCCACCAGGGCATGTTGCAGGGCACCTGCGGAGCTGGCAAGCGAGATTAACAGAGCCGTCAGGGCCGTTATCCTTACAAGGGTTACCGACAACCGCGCCAGGATGGGAGTAAGGAGGGCAATAACCAGGGGTGCTACAGGGATTAATGCCGGTAAATGAGCAGTCACTTGCGCATCTCCTTTAATACGACGGGTTCCTCCAGGCTGCCGTAGCGCTTATAAATCTTACGCAACATAGCCAGCCCTACACCTGTAGTAGCTACACCCACCACAATGGCTGTCAGCATCAGGGTATGGGGCAAAGGGTTGGCGTAGGCCTCAGTCACCCCTGCTTCGACGCCGGGAGGCAGAATCGGCACCGTCCCTCCTGCCTTTTGCCCCAGGTTGAGATAAAAAAGGATAATGGCCACGGAAATAACGTTTAATGCCATTAATTTTTTAAGGAGATTTTCGGTGGCAATGATCCCGTAAAAGCCCACCAATAGCAGGATGGCAATCAGCCAGAAGTTGATATAACCGGCAGTTAGGGCTAACATGGAGCTATTCTTCCCTCCCCGTCAGCAAATTGAAAATGACAATAAAAGTACCCATTACCCCCAGGGTGACTCCTGTTTCAATGCCGAGGGTCCCCAGAGCCCGCACCTCGGGCTCTATATCACCCAGAGGCAGGACACCGTAATTGAGAAAATCGCCGCCAAAAAAGAGGGCTATAAAACCAATGCCGGCATAAATAAAGGTCCCTAAGGAGGCCAGGATAACCGCCGTCTGCTTTTTAATCCCCCAGGTAATCTCCTCTCCCTGGACCATATTCACAAGAATTATACTGGCAGCCAGCACGACGCCGGCCTGGAAGCCCCCGCCGGGGCTATAATGGCCATGAACTAAAACATAAACGGCGTAAAGGAGATAGAAGGGAACGAGCAGGCGGATGGCTGTATCTAAGATGCTGCTGCCAAAACGCTTTTGCACAGGTTTTCACTCCAGCCTACCATTTTTGCTTTTGGCGAACGTCAAGTATTAAGAGGCATGCTATACCGGCGGTAAAAATAACCGTCGTTTCCCCCAGGGTATCATAACCCCGGTAATCGGCCAGTACCGCAGTCACCATGTTGGCAGCTCCTGTTTCTTCATGAGCCTCTTCGATATAGCGCGGGGATACATGGGTGGCCGCCGGTGAATTTACATCATCGGTGGGCGCCAGGTCCAACGAAACAAAAATAAATAAGACCGCCATTAACATTAAAAAAAAGAAGGTTACTTTTTTCATCAGGAAGTCCCTCTCCTGGTCCGGTATATAACCGTGATATAAAAAATAGTTGTCAGTCCGCCAATCACCGCCTCGGTAAAGGCGACGTCCACGGCCATCATCAGGGTATAAAGGAGGGCGGCGAAAAAGCTAAAGAAACCAAACATTATCACCGCCACCAGTAAATCGTGGGAAACAAAAGCGGCAATAGCGCTACCGATAAGCAAGAGGAGAAAAAACACCTGGATTAATTGCATTACCTAACCCTCCCCCCGCGTCCAGGGCTTCAGGCCGGCCCGGTAGGCGGCACGGATTAATACGTGGGTAGCGGTGGGGCTGGCCAGCAAGATGAACATGCCGATAAACAGCATCTTCAGGCTGGTCAGGGTCAATCCCTCATAAACCATCAGGCCCAGAAGGGTCAGCGAAAGGCCCAGGGTATCCCCTAAACCCGCAGCGTGGAGGCGGGTGTAAAAGTCGGGCAAGCGTACCAGGCCAATGGCGCCAACAGTAAGAAAAAAAAGACCCGCCGTGATTAATACTACCGCCATAATATCAGCCATCAAGGTCGCCTTTCCTTTCAAAATATTTACCCAGGATCAGGTAAGCTATCAGCCCCAGGGCCGCATAGGCGATGGATATATCCACCAGCATATCAAGGCGCTTTATAATCGCACCTATTAGCAAAATCAGGATAATTACATCTGTCCCCATAACGCCCAGGCCGATAATACGGTCAAAAATCGTCGGCCCCTTCCAGATGCGGTAGAGAACAATGAGGATCTTCAGGGCTAGAATCGCAGCGAAGATTAAAAAAAAGTTAGTCATAAACCCGAGCTCCTTATTCTTCCTGCTGCAAGTGGGTGCGCTTCGACTCACCCTCGGCAAAAACCATAGCTACCCTGGCGGGCATTTCTCCCTCACCCTCATCCGGGACCAGCGACCTGGCTGCCGCATCCCCCAGGGCATGGACCAGGTATTGCTCGTCCTCCAACTCGACGGTAATGGTGCCGGGGGTCAGGGTAATGGAGTTGGCCAGCGTCAGGTAGGCGACAGGCCCCGGTAGTTTCTTGCGAAATCTTACCAGTTGGGGCTGGATAGGTAACCTGGGGTTTAAGATTATGCCCGTGACCTGCAGGTTGGCCAGGATTATCTGCCACAGCAGCCAGGGGAAATATGCTGCCAGCCTGAGCCAGGGTAAATTATAGAGCGAACGACCTTCGCCCTGATCCGCCCTGGCGGGTACCTGCAATAGCGGTTGCGTGATCAGGGCTATAATCAGGGCGCTGGCAAAACCAATAATTAAATATTTGGCTTCCATCTTTCCCGACAGGATTATCCAAAAAAGATAGAGGGCAAGAGTGAGGAGTAGTAAGGTACGACGTTCCCCGCTTCGCGTCCCTCCAACAATTTTTTTTACGTTATTGCTCGCCATCATTAATCACCCTGGTCGATTTTCGGCATTATTCTGCCCGGCAACTATTTCCTGTATACCCTATGGATCATTCTACATCTTCTTTTAAAATCCTGCTTATTTAGATGCATTTTTTGCGGGCGACGACGTTGACCAGCTTATCCGGTACCACGATTACTTTGACTACCTGCTGGCCGGCCAGCATATCGACCACCTTATCCCGCTGCAATACCAGCCTTTCTACTTCTGCCGGCGGCAACCCGGCGGGCAGCTGCATGCGGTCGCGCACTTTGCCGTTGATCTGGACCACCAGGGTCACCTCCGGCGTCGCCAGAGCCTGCGGGTCGTAGCCGGGCCAGGTTTCCAGGTGGACGCTCTCGCGGCCGCCCAGGCCCTGCCAGAGCTCTTCAGCGATATGGGGGGCGAAGGGGGCCAGCAGGGTTACCATTTTCTTTAAAACCGTACCCATGAGGGGCAGATTTTGTTCGCCTGCCGGCACGGTATCCTGGTAACGGTAGCAACCGTTGACCAGTTCCATAATGGCGCTGATCGCCGTGTTGAAGTTAAAACGCTGCTCGATATCCTCAGTAACCCTTTTAATGGTGATATGCAGCAGCCGCCACAGCTCCCGCTCGGTATGGGTTGTAACAGCCAGGGGAGCGCTGTCCCGGCGGACTGCATCAGCATAAGCAGCCACCAGGCGCCAGACCCGGTTCAAGAAGCGGTAACAGCCCTCCACCCCCTGGTCGCTCCATTCCAGGTCCCTTTCCGGCGGCGCCGCAAAGAGGATGAAGAGGCGGGCGGTGTCGGCGCCGTAGCGTTCGATGATCTCCTCGGGACTGACCACATTCCCCTTCGACTTGGACATCTTGCTGCCTTCCTTTAAAACCATCCCCTGGGTGAGGAGGTTCTGAAAGGGTTCTTCTATCCCCACCAGGCCGAAGTCGTACAGCGCCTTGGTGAAGAAACGGGCGTACATCAGGTGGAGGATGGCATGCTCCACGCCGCCGATATACTGGTCGACGTTCATCCAGTAGTCGACTTTATCCCGCTCGAAGGCCTGCTCCTGGCTGTGGGGGCTGGTATAGCGGAGGAAATACCAGGAAGAGCAGACGAAGGTGTCCATGGTGTCTGTCTCCCGCCGCGCCGGGTTGCCGCAGCAGGGACAGGTGGTGTGGACAAAATCGGGACAATAGGTCAACGGCGATTCTCCCGTGGGTTTAAACTCCACCCCTTCGGGGAGAATCACCGGCAGGTCCTCTTCGGGTACGGGTACAATGCCGCACCGGTCGCAGTAGATCATGGGGATGGGGGCGCCCCAGTAACGCTGGCGGGAAATGAGCCAGTCCCGCAGGCGGTAGGTAACGCGGGCTTTACCCGTACCGGAGACCTCCAGATGGGCAGTAACCCTGGCGATGCCTTCGCGGTTGGGCACGCCGTTGAAGGGGCCGGAATTGACCATCACCCCGTCATTGACATAGGCGGCGCTCATGGTGTTCCCGTCCAGCTCCTCCCCGGGAGGCTGAATCACTACCCGTACCGGCAGGTTGTACTTGCGGGCGAACTCGAGGTCGCGCTGGTCATGGGCCGGCACGCCCATGACAGCGCCGGTACCGTATTCCATCAGAACATAATTGGCAATCCAGACGGGCACGCGCTCGCTATTAACCGGATTAATGGCATAGGCGCCGGTAAAGACGCCTTCCTTTTCCTTCTCCGTCGCCGTCCGGTCCAGGGCGCTCAAATGGCGCGCCGCCCGGACGAAATCGGCCACCGCTTCTTCACAGGGCGTGCCGGCCGCCAGTTGCGCCACCAGGGGGTGCTCGGGGGCCAGGACCATGTAGGTAACCCCGTAGAGGGTGTCCGGCCGGGTGGTAAACACCGGTATTTCCGCACCGCTGCCCTCCAGGCGGAAAACTACCTCCGCGCCGCTGCTTTTACCAATCCAGTTATCCTGCATGATCTTTACTTTTTCCGGCCAGCCGGGCAACAGCTGCAGATCGGCCAGCAGCCGGTCGGCGTAGTCGGTGATGCGGAAAAACCATTGCTCCAGATCCTTTGGCACCACATCCGTGTGGCAGCGTTCGCAGGCGCCGTCCACCACCTGCTCGTTGGCCAGCACCGTAGCGCAGGAGGGGCACCAGTTGACGGCGGCTTTTTTACGGTAGGCCAGGCCGTGATGGTACATCTGCAGGAAAAGCCACTGCGTCCAGCGGTAGTAGTTGAGGTGACAGGTGGCCACCTCCCGCTCCCAGTCGTAGCTGATGCCCATGGCGTGCAGCTGGCGGCGCATGTTATTGATGTTGCTCCAGGTCCACTCCGCCGGCGGGATACCGCGGTGGATGGCCGCGTTTTCGGCCGGCAGGCCGAAGGCGTCCCAGCCCATGGGATGGAGGACGTTATAACCCTGCATGCGTTTAAAACGGGCCACTACATCGCCGATGGAATAATTGCGGACATGGCCCATGTGTAAATTGCCGGAGGGGTAAGGGAACATCTCCAGGCAATAATATTTCGGCTTACTATCAGTCTCCGTTACCCGGTACAGTTCGCCGGCTTCCCAGCGGCGCTGCCATTTGGGTTCGATCTCTTTGAAGTTATACCTTGCTTCCATATGCAGTCACTCCCAGACCTGTACTACCCTGAAAATAACGTTCTGGCGATCAGTATGTTACTGTATCAGGGGTAGGGCAGGTTCCCTCCGGGCGCTGGTTGCGNNTCCGGGAACCTGCCTCACCCCTCAACCTCGCACAATACTACCCTTGCATCCTTCTTCTGGTGCCGCCGGGCGGCATAGCGTCTATCCCACCTTGATTACCCTGGCGTCGCGCCAGAGGCGCTCCAGGTTATAGAAACGGCGGTCTTCCTCCTGGAAGATATGCACCACTACGGCACCATAGTCCAGCAACAGCCATCGGGCGGCATCGCGTCCCTCACGATGCAAAAATTGAAGGCCGGCTTCTTCCAGCACCGTTTCTACATGGCTGGCAATGGCCTGGACGTGGACGGTCGAAGCACCGCTGGCAATGACAAAGTAATCGGCGATCAGGGTGATACCCTGCAGGTCCAGGATTACCGGGTCCAGGCCCTTCCTCGCTACGATGGCCCTGGCTGCCAGTTCAGCCACCCGGGCTGCCTCCATCAATCAAAAACCTCCCCTGGCCAGTAAAATATAGTTGCGCGCCTCCACCGTGGCCGGGTGAAGGGGCTGCCCTTTATCCAGTACATAAATAATACTGGCTTCCATAGCCTTTAACAGGGCTGCTTCCAGATCAGCCGCCGCGACCTGGCGAATGGCCCGCACGCCGGCAAACTGGCGCCCGGGTTCAATCATATCCGCCAGGTAGATAATTTTATCCAGAGCTGTCATGGCCGGCGCCGCCACTGTGTGCCGGGCGACGGCCTGGAGGATAGCAGGATCGGTTATTCTGAGATCTCGTTTCAGAAGCAGGGCTCCCACCGGACCATGGAGCAAAACAGGAAGGCGCCGTTCCAGATCACAGGTGATGCATCCGGCTTGCTCCGCCAGATCCAGCAGCTCCGCCGGCGGCAGGTCGCGGGCATAGTCATGTAACAGGCCCGCCAGGCGGGCCTGTTCCGCATCAGCACCGTGTTTGACTGCGAGATCGGCCGCCGTATCAGCTACACCCAGGCAATGGCGGTAACGCCCGGCGGGAATACGCGCGGCCAGGAGTTGCAGGTAATGTTTCATTTGTGCTCCCCATCACCTGGCAGCTAACAAAAACCCCCTATTTTTGCAAATAGGAGGTCAAGCTGCACCCGGGTCTTAGGTACGAGGCCGGGCTTCGTTGACGGTCAGGATGCGGCTGCCGAGTTCGGCGCCATTCATCGCCTCGACCATGCGCTCGGCATCGGCATCGTTAACTTCCACGAAACCGAATCCCCGCGACCGGCCCGTCTGGCGGTCGGTAATAATCCGCGCGCTCAGCACTTCGCCGTGGGTCGCAAATGCCCCGGCCAGTTCTTCTTCGGTGGTGTTCCAGGGCAGATTGCCCACATACAGGGTACGCACCAATGTACTTCACCTCTTCTTGATATTGTTAATAGTAGTATATAGTCCTAGCCCTTTCCGTATACACCCCTGCTATGGGGCCGGTACAGTCCCTGACAGTGGATATAATCCTCGACTGCTTCCGGAAGCAGGTATTTGATTGGTTTTTTATGTTGGACCCGCCAGCGGATATCAGTAGATGATATGGCCAGGGCTGGGACTTCGATGAGATGGATACGGTGCCTACCCTCAACCGGTAACATGGGATGGGTTTCTTGAAGCCGGTTCAACTGAAAACCAGGGCGCGTGGCGGCAATAAAGTGGCACTCATTGAGGAGCCTGCCAACATCCTTCCACGTCAAGATTTCCAGGATAGCGTCGGCACCGGTGATAAAGAAAAGCTGGACTTCCGGGCCGTAAAAGCGGCGAAACGCGAGCACGGTATCAATGGTGTACGAATAGCCCTCGCGGTCGATTTCCACCTTCGATACTTCAAAGGCGGGGTTGCTGGCCGTAGCCGCGACCGCCATCTGGTAACGGTGTTCGGCGTCTGTAACCGGGTAGTCCTTTTTATGGGGTGGTCTTCCGGAAGGAACGAAAACTACCTTTGCCAGGGCAAATTCCCAGCGGGCGGCTTCGGCTGTTACCAGGTGGCCGAAATGAATGGGATCAAAGGTGCCGCCCATGATACCTACCCGGGAAACGGCGGCCGGAGGCCGGAAGTCGGAAGTCGGAATCTCTGCAGGAACCGGCTGCGCCGCTTCCCGATCGCAGACTGCCATGCTGATGCTTTCATCCTTTAAGCTGGTGCCCGGCACTCGATCACGGGCGGCTCCATCCCTGGCAGCTATGCCTTTGATGCTGGCTGCCCTTCTAAAAGCCGCTGTCTTGCCAGTTGAGTATCAGGCCTGCCGGCCGTTATTAAATGCGACCATCATTCCCTGCCGGTCCCCACGCTGTTATTTTAACAATTACTGACGGATCTGTCCACTACCAAAGATAATATACTTGAAAGTTGTTAGTTGTTCCGGTCCCATGGGGCCGCGGGCATGCAGTTTCTGAGTGCTGATCCCGATTTCCGCCCCAAAGCCGAATTCGTAACCATCAGTAAAACGGGTGGAGGCATTGACGTAAACGGCGGCCGCGTCAACCCGCGCCAGGAATTCCCGCGCTTTCTGGTAGTTTGCGGTTACGATGGCCTCGGAGTGTTTAGTACCGTAGGTGTGAATATGCTCCAGCGCCGCCTCCATGCTGTTCACGACCCGGATGGCCAGGATGAGGTCCAGGTATTCGGTGTACCAGTCGTCTTCACTGGCCGCTTCGGCTTCAGGTACCAGCTCACGGGTACGCGGGCAGCCCTTTAAAACAACCCCTTTTTCCTTTAAAGCCGCCGCCAGGGAAGGCAAGAAAACAGGCGCCACCTTTTCGTGCACCAGCAGGGTTTCCATGGCATTGCAGACCCCGGGCCGCTGGGTCTTGGCGTTGATAACGATACTGCCGGCCATCGCCAGGTCGGCATCGCTGTCAACATAGACGTGACAGTTGCCCACCCCGGTTTCGATAACCGGTACAGTAGCATGCTCAACCACCGTACGGATCAGGCCGGCGCCCCCGCGGGGGATGAGAACATCGAGGTATTCATTGGCACGCAGGAGGAGATTGACGGCCTCTCGGTCGGTAGTTTCGATCAGCTGAATGGCTCCATCCGGCGCCCCCGCCGCCGTAGCCGCGCGGCTGATGACCGCCGTCAGGGCCAGGTTGGAATGGAAAGCCTCCGAACCGCCGCGCAGGATAACGGCGTTGCCGGTCTTCAGGCATAAGCCCGCGGCGTCGACGGTGACGTTAGGCCGGGCTTCGTAGATAATGCCGATCACCCCCAGGGGCACCCGTACCCGGCCGATCTGCAGGCCGTTGGGTCGCGTCCACATGGAAGTGACCGCGCCAGCGGGATCGGGCAGGGCTACCAGCTCCCGCAGGCCGAGGGCCATATCCCTGATGCGCTGCTCGTTTAAAAGGAGACGATCCAGCAGCGCCCGCGAAAGGCCCTTTTCCCGGCCGCCATCCATATCGCGGCTATTGGCCGCCAGGATATAATCCTTTTCCTCTTCCAGGGCGCGGGCCATAGCCAGCAGGGCTTCGTTCTTGCGGCTGGTATTCAGGTTGGCCAGCATGCGCGCCGCCTGCCTGGCCTTCAGTCCTTTGCTGCGCACTTCAGCGGTAATATCCATATCCTGCAGCCCCTCCTTCGTTAAACCAGCACAATCATGTTGTCACGGTGGACAATCTCATCATAATCTTTATATCCTAAAATTGCAACGATCTCCTTCGTTTTCCTGCCCTGGATGCGGCCAATGGCGGCTGCCGGGTAGTTGACCAGACCGCGGGCGACCTCTTTACCCCCGGGGTCGACAATGCTAACCAGGGCCCCGCGATCAAATTCGCCTTCAACGGCCGTAACTCCTCCCGGCAGCAGGCTTTTCCCCTCCTGACAGATAGCCGCGACCGCCCCGGCATCAACCTGGATCTGCCCCGCGGCCGCCGGCGCATAGGCCAGCCAGCGCTTGCGGGTGTGGGCGCGGTGATCACGGGGTAGAAAGACGGTCCCCACCTTGTCCCCTCGCAGGATGGCAGCAATCCTCCCCCTCTCCAGGCCGCTGGCGATGACTACCGGGATGCCGAAGCTGGTGGCCAGGCGCGCCGCCTGGATTTTGGTGGTCATGCCGCCGCTGGACCAGGTCGAGCCGCAACCACCGGCCAGGGCTTCGACCGCCGGGGTAATATCGGTCACGCAGGAGAGCAGGCAGGCGTCCTCGTGCTCGCGGGGATTGGCGGTAAACAGGCCATCTGTGTCCGTCAGCAGCATCAGGATATCGGCGTCTACCAGCCCGGCTACCAGGGCCGAAAGGGTATCGTTGTCGCCGAAGCGGATTTCGTCTACAGCGACAGTATCATTCTCGTTGACTACCGGCACTACACTGAAGCGTAACAGGGTCGCCAGGGTATGGCGGGAATTGAGATAACGCTGGCGGTCGGCCAGGTCATCGCGGGTGAGGAGCACCTGGGCCACCAGCAGGCCGTGTTCGCTGAAGAATTTTTCATACATGTGCATCAGCAGGCCCTGACCCACGGCGGCGACGGCCTGTTTCTCCGGCAGGGTGCGGGGCTTCTCGCTTAAACCCAGGCGGCCCATCCCGGCGCCGACGGCTCCGGAGGTTACCAGCACCACCTGGCGGCCGCAGTTGACCTGGTCCACCAGCTCCCGTACCAGCCGTTCCATGCGTTCCAGGTTTAATTTGCCTGTCTTATGGGTCAGGGTGCTGGTGCCGACCTTGACGACCAGGCGCTGTACCTGCTTTAACGCCTGCCGGCACTCCCTCTCCGTCAAACCGGTCACTCTCCCGTATATTAGTACCTTACGGCTTCACAACTGCAATAAAAAACAAGGTAACTGCTCAGCCCAGCTGACGGTCAGCTTGAAAGCAATACCAGAAAAGCTCATACGA
>DFYS01000099.1:12053-15711 GCA_002383405.1 Moorella sp. UBA4076 | reverse complement strand
CAAGATTGGGTTGTGGGCGGAGCCCGCATTGGATGTGAGAAGTGGGAGGTTAGATGTGCGAGGCTCGTAGAAACCGGCTGCGCCGGTTTCAGCTGAAGCCTTTATTCCTCTTCCTTATATTCAAATTCATATTTACCTATTTTTACGCTGGCACCGGGGAAGACGCCGGCCTGGCGCAGGGCGTCCTCCAGGCCTTTCTCTTGCAGGTAAACCTGAAGGCGACGTACGGCTTCTTCATTATCCAGGTAGGTCATGGCCACGCGGCGCTCAATTTCCCTGTTTTTAACCAGGAAAACCCTGTCCTCCCTGGTAATCGTTATCCCTTCGCGGTCATAGGTGGTCACCTTTGCTGCTGTCGGTTCCAGCAAGGGGGGCGGTGGCGGCAGGCTGGCAAGCATAGTGGCCAGGTGGTAGATCAGGGGTTCAATACCAGCCCCGGTGGCCGCCGCGATGGGAAAAATGGGGCAGGAATCGTTTAATCGCTCCTGGAGGCTGGCTACCCCGGCTTCCCCGCCGGGGATATCTATTTTATTGGCGGCAATTACCTGGGACCGCCGCGCCAGCTCGGGGTTATATTGTTCCAGCTCATTATTGACGGTGGTCCAGTTGGACAGTATTTCTTCTGCCGGTAAAGATACATCCAGGACGTGGACCAGGACCCTGGTGCGCTCGATATGGCGCAAAAACTTCAACCCCAGGCCGGCACCCTGGTGGGCGCCCTCGATCAGGCCGGGGATATCGGCCACGACAAAGGAACGGGTTTCATCAGCCCGGACTACGCCCAGGACCGGGGTCAGGGTCGTAAAGGGGTAGTCGGCGATCTTGGGCCGCGCTGCTGATATGCGGGCCAGGAGGGTTGATTTGCCGGCATTGGGCAGGCCCACCAGCCCGACATCAGCCAGGAGCTTGAGCTCCAGGATCAGCCAGCGCTCCTCGCCGGGGGCGCCCTTTTCGGCGAAAGTCGGCGCCCGGTCGGTTGCGGAGACGAAACGGGCGTTACCCCGGCCACCGCGGCCACCGGCGGCAACTACCACCTGCTGGCCATCCCGGACCAGATCGGCCAGGACCTGGCCGGTTTCCGCCTCCCGGACTACCACCCCGGCCGGTACGCGCAGGAGCAGGTCGGCGGCACTGCGGCCGTGCTTGTTCTTCCCCTGGCCGTGCTGGCCCCGCTCGGCGCGATAATGGGAACGGTAACGAAAATCGACCAGCGTGGTTAAGGACGCGTCGGCCTCCAGGATAACGCTGCCACCGCGGCCGCCGTCGCCACCGCTGGGGCCGCCGCGGGGGACATATTTTTCCCGCCGGAAGGCAACGATGCCGTTACCGCCGTCACCGCCCTTGACGTAGATCTTGACTTCGTCGTAAAACAAAAGAAACGATACGCCTCCGTGTATTATTCTTTGTTTTTAAAGAGCAATCCCACTGTACCGGCGGCCGGATCCCAGGTAAAGGGAACCCCGTGGCGTTGGGCCAGTCCNNTAACCCCCCTCCACATCGGTTAGCGTAACCTGGAGGGTACCGCCTTCACCGGCCAGGTCCAGGGCCAGGTCCCAGGCCGCCTCCCAGAGATTCAGGGTTGCCTCTCTATCCAGAGCTGTTTGCTCCATCAGCGTATGTACGTCCAGGGTTAAAGTTATCCCCCTGGCGGCAGCCTGCTCCATTTTGTACAGGCCGGCCAGGGCCAGTTCCGGTTGTTGCAGGCGCATGAGGCCCCCCACCTGTTCCAGCCAGGCAACCACTTCCTTCAGGTAGTCAAGGGCGCGGTCGCTTTTCTGTAACTGCAGGTAGCCGGATATCACCTGAAGGTGATTGAGGATATCATGCCGCTGCCAGCGCAGCAGGGACACTATTTCCTCAGCCTGCCAGGCCATCGAGATCCCTCCCCCCAAATGGGATGTGAGAGTGGTGATAAGCCGCCAGGAGTTGCTTCCCCGCGAATGGAGCGGGTTCGCTGTCAGGTATGGTCAGTGTGGTTAACCTTCCTTGCTAACCTCCATGTCGCCGCCTGCTGCCGGCGACACAAATAGGAATGAAAATGTATTTTTCACGCTATAGCACTCCTGGTACTAGAAACCCCTGGAGGCGTCCAGGGGTTTTCGTCAACAGCTATAGCGCCAGTTCCTTACGTTCGTAAATACTGGCCTGTTTCCTCTCGCGCCCTTGACGTTCATAATGGACGACGCCGTCAATAAGAGCAAACAGGGTGTCATCCTTGCCAATACCCACATTCACGCCCGGGTGAATCCGCGTCCCCCGCTGGCGCACCAGGATGCTGCCGGCTTTGACATACTGGCCATCCTGCCGTTTGACGCCCAGACGCTTGGCTTCGCTGTCACGGCCGTTACGGGAGCTGCCGACACCTTTTTTATGGGCAAATAGTTGTAAATCGATAATCATCGCGTCCACCCCCTTGAAATCATTATCATCTATTCCCTGCCCTCATACTCTATTGTTACATACTGTTTGTAATCGCTGGCGATGGCTTTTAAGCCCAGTTCAATAGTTCGCAGGATTACCCGTGCCTGCTCCTGAGCGGTTGCGTTTAAGGAAGCCGGCAACCGGCATTCCAGCACCCCATCGCGAATGTTTACCTCCGGTGCCGCTGGCAGGTGATCTTTTAAGCTGATGACTGCTGTCTGAGCCAGGGCCGATACGGCGGCACAGACGATATCTTCCCCTTTGGGGCGGTAGCCGGCATGACCCTGGACCCTGAAACCGGCCGGCAGGCCACCCGTTCCCCGCCAGAAGACCACCCGGATCATTGCGCTTCGATTTTTTCCACTCTTAACTGCGTGTATGGCTGGCGGTGTCCCTGCTTGCGCCGGTAGTTTTTCTTGGGCTTATACTTGAAAACAATAATCTTTTTGCCCCTGCCCTGGGCTTCGATGGTAGCTGTCACCCTGGCCCCCTCAACGTATGGAGAGCCGACGCGCAGGTCATCACCCGCGCCGACAGCCAGCACTTTATCCAGGACTACCTTTTCGCCGGCAGCTGCCGGCAGTTTTTCTACCCGCAGGACATCGCCCTCACTGACCCGGTATTGTTTCCCACCGGTTAAAATTACTGCATACACCCTGCATTCCTCCTGCTAAGACTCGCCGCTGCCAGGTACCGGAGCGGTTCCCCGCTCTTTGCTAACCGGAATCGGGAGGGTCATACCCCCTGCCCCGGCCGGAACGGTCTCCCCGGACCAGTTTTGTCACCTGCAGCGCGCGGTTTAAAACCGGGTACTATTGCAGTTGGCATCGTAACACATCTTCCCAGTACCTGTCAAGCGTTCGCGATCACTCGATCACGCCGCAGCCCCGTCCCTCAGACATGCTCACAGAACCTGACGCTCAATCTGAAATAGGCAAGGCCCCGGAACATCACCGCCGGCAGCATGTTTTGGAGACGCCGCATTGCAAGAGCTGCACCCGCGGATATTAAGGACCACGAAGGAGGTATGGCTACCGCGGCATCAGGCCTCTAATAGCCGCGCCCGCGCGTAGGTCCGATAAACCCGCACCACTTCTACCTGGACCTCCTGTCCCAGGAAAGAGGCGCCGCCGGGTATATCCAGGACAAAACCGTTCACCCTGGCGATGCCGTCGTCCCCATTCCCGGTATGCACCCCTTCGATGGTTACCTTCAGGACCTGCCCGATTTTGACCGG
>DFYS01000099.1:214-11993 GCA_002383405.1 Moorella sp. UBA4076 | reverse complement strand
GCCTCCACCAGGAGGGCCAGGGCCTGGCTGCTCCTGGCCAGCTGCAGGACCTCTTTCCTGGCCTGGAAGGCTACGGTTTCTTCGGAAAGGACTTTGCCCGTACCGTGGCAGTAAGGGCAATCCTGCTGCAGGACGCTCCCCAGCTCCAGCTGTTCTTTTTTGCGGGTCATCTCCAGCAATCCCAGGCGGGTAAAGCCCAGTATCTGGGTCTTAACTTTATCCCGGACGAGCTCCTTTTCCAGGGCTTTTATAACCCGTTCCCGATGGGCCGGGTTTTCCATATCAATAAAATCAACGATAATAATGCCGCCGATGTTACGCAGGCGCAACTGGCGGGCTACTTCCACCGCTGCTTCCAGATTGGTTGTCAGCACTGTTTCCGCCAGGTTGTGGCGGCCGACGTACTTGCCGGTGTTGACATCGATGGCCGTCAGGGCTTCCATCTGGTCTATGATCAGGTAGCCGCCGCGTTTAAGCCACACTTTGCGTTTCAGGGCCTGCTCCACCTGGTTCTGCACGCCGTAGAGGTCAAAGAGATCAATGCCCTCCCGCAAAACAACCCGCTGCTGCAGGTCGGCGACCCTCCCGGACATGATTTCAAAAACCCGCGTATAAGTGGCCCGGGAATTGACCAGGAGCCTGGTGACATCCTCTGTATAGATATCACGCAGGATACGTAAGGACAACTCCACATCACGATGAATAAGCTGGGGTGCCCGGTGGCGCCGCGCCTGGTCACGAATTTTTTTCCAGGTCTGGGTTAAAACCCGGGTATCTTCCCGCAGCTCTTCCTCGGTGGCCCCGGCGGCCACCGTCCTGACAATCAACCCCATACGGCGCGGTTTGGCCACCCGCGCCAGGGTTTTCAACCGCTCCCTTTCCTCTTCGTCACTGATCCGGCGGGAGATGCCGATATAATTCACGTTAGGCATCAGGACCACATAGCGCCCCGGCAGGGAAATCTGGGTCGTAACCCGGGCACCTTTGCTTCCCTGGGGTTCTTTAATTACCTGGACCAGGATCTCCTGGCCCTCCCGGACGACATCACTGATCCGCCGCCGGCTGCGGGGTGGCATCTCTCCCTCCAGCGCCTCCAGGCCGCTGGTATCATCAACAAACAGAAAGGCGTTCTTCTCCAGCCCGATATCGACAAAGGCCGCCTGCATACCGGGCAAAACATTGGCCACCCGGGCTTTGTAAATATTACCCGCCAGGCGCTCCCGGGCCGGCCTTTCCAGGTAGATCTCCATCAAACGGCTGTCCTCGAGGACGGCTACCGCCGTTTCGTCAGCATCGACCTGGATTAAAATTTCTTTGTTCACTCATATACCCTCTTTAACGGAAGTCAGAGGTAGAAAGCCGGAAGTCGGATACTTGCAGGAACCGGCTCAAGCCAGTTCCAAATTAGAGTCCGCTATACGGCAATTTTCCTCCCTGGTGATGGTGTGTTATCAGCATGTTTCACTTGTTTACACCTGGCCAGGGCTATCCTGGTAATCCTCCGGTGCCAGCAGGGCATCACCGCGGCGGATAAAGAGGCCGGTACGGGTTATGCTCCGGGGAGCATCCAGACCCATGGCGTCCAGGACCTCTTCCGGCCGGACGGCGCCGCGGGAACTGCACTCGAGCAGCAGTTCCAGGGATGCGTCCGCATTTACGGTAATCCGCCAAAGGCCCGGTCGGATATCTTTAACTCTGACGCCGGCTTTCCCCGCGCGGCTGACCTCGATCACCGGCCGGGCCAGGAGCGCGTCGGCTTTTGGCTGCAGGGTGGCAGCGTCCAGAGGCTGCAGCCAGCTGACCCGGTAGGCGGCGGTATCAATCACCGCCGTCAGCGCCGGGGCCTGGTCGGAGATGGCTGCTACCAGCAGCAGTTCCAGCCCGGCGGGCAGCTCGGCCTGCAAACGCTGCTTGACCTCGTCCGGGGCCAGGGCGGTTGCCAGATCCATATCCAGGTACTCGCCCTGACTGACAATCCCCACCGCCAGAGCCGGGCCGAAGGCCAGCTGCGGGTGGGGGTTGAAGCCGTGGCTCATCATGAGCGGCAGCCCGGCGCGGCGGATAGCCCGCTGCCACAGGCGCAGCATCTCCAGGTGGCCCAGGTAAGCCGCCGGGCCTGTTTTGGTGTATTTTATCCGCAAACGCACCGTTCGGAAACCTCCCTGCTATGGTTTTCGCCGGGCTTATCCCTCACACAATACCGCTGTTTTCATTCTTCCGCCGGTGCCGCGTCAGTGACATGGGCGTCTACTATCATCAGCCGCAGTGGCGCTCCACGAATGCTCCTCCTGCCTCATGCCTCCTGCCTCTTTAACACCGGTTCCACACCGAGGCCCGGACAGACGCCGCAGCCGCTGCAGCGCCCCGAGCGACAGTCGGCCGTCACCTGGCCGTCGCGGGCGCGCCGGCGCTCCGCCTGCAGGAAGGTTTTACTTACGCCAAAGTCCAGGTGGTCCCAGGGAAAAACCTCATCTTCCGCGCGCTCCCGGTTAGCGTAAAAGGCCGGGTCCAGGCCGGTTTCCCGGAAAGCCGCCGCCCAGTAATCATAACGAAAATGCTCCGACCAGCCCTCCAGGCGCGCTCCCTGGCGCCAGGCCGCCATGATGGCCGGGCCCAGGCGCCGGTCACCGCGGGCCAGGACGGCTTCGATAAAACTCACCTCAGCCTCGTGCCAGCTGAAACGCAGCCCCGGCCCTTTCAGATGGGAACGCAACAGCCGCTGCTTATCTCTGATTACCTCCACCCGGTCCTGGGGTTCCCACTGGAAGGCCGTCCAGGGTTTGGGAACAAAAGAGGAAACGCTGACGGTAACCGTTGGTTTTTTACCGGGCGCCAGCCGCCGCCCCTGTTCGAGGATACGCCGCGCCAGGGCAGCAATCCCCAGGAGATCCTCTTCCCCTTCGGTGGGCAGGCCCAGCATAAAATAGAGTTTAATGGCCTGCCAGCCGGCCTGAAAGGCCTCGCCGGCGGCGGTCATGATGTCATCTTCGCTGACACCTTTGTTAATGACATCCCGCAGGCGCTGCGTTCCTGCCTCCGGAGCAAAGGTGAGGGTGCTCTTGCGTACCCGCTGGACGGCTTCCGCCAGGCGGACGCTGAAGGCGTCCACCCGCAGGGAAGGCAGGGAAATGCTCACCCCCTGCCCGGCATAGGCAACGGCCAGGCGCCGCGCCAGCTCCTCCACCCGCGAATAGTCAGCCGTGCTTAAAGATGTAAGGGAGATCTCCTCGTGACCGGTATGCCGCACCAGCTCTGCTGCCTGGCGCAGCAACACCTCCAGGTCCCGCTCCCGCACCGGGCGGTAGATGGCCCCGGCCTGACAGAAACGGCAGCCGTGGGTGCAGCCGCGCATAACCTCCAGCATGATGCGGTCGTGGATGACCTCCAGGAAGGGGACAATGGGCCGGGTGGGGAAGTAGGCGGCATCCAGATCGGGGAGTACCCGCTTGACCACCCGTTCCGGTACCCCTTCCTGCCGCGGTTCCACAGCAGCCACGGTACCGTCGCTATGATATGTTACTTGATAAAGGGCAGGTACATAAAAGCCGTGCCGGCCGGCGATAGCCCTTAACACCTGGCGGCGGTCGCCAATGGTACCCTCTTTTTTTAATTCACCCACCAGGGCCAGCAGTTCCGGCAGAGCTTCCTCGCCGTCCCCCAGGAGAAAGGCATCAAAAAAGGGAGCCACCGGCTCCGGGTTGGCCACCCCCGGCCCGCCGCCGATTACCAGGGGGTATTGCGGGCCGCGCTCCTCAGCCAGGAGGGGTATGCCGGCCAGGGCGAGGATATTGAGAATTGTGGTATAACTCATTTCATACTGGAGGGTAAAGCCCAACACATCAAAAGCGGCCAGGGGGCGGCGGGATTCCAGGCTGAAAAGGGGCCATCCTTTCCCCCGCAGCAAGGCTTCCAGGTCCGGCCCCGGGGCAAAAGCCCGCTCCATGAGCATGCCCGGGGTTTCGTTGACGGCGCCATAGAGGATAGCCAGGCCCAGGTGGGACATGCCTATTTCATAAAGGTCGGGGTAAATAAAGGCCATGCGGGCGGGATTATCTTCCCAGTCCTTATGGATGGCGTTCCATTCCGTCCCCAGATAGCGCGCCGGTTTATTGACCTGGCGCAACAGGTTGTCCGCATCGATACTGTGTATACTTTTATTCCGCAATTCCTTCGCCTCACGCTTGCAATTCCTGGTCATTAGTATAACAGGAAACCGGAAAAAAATATACCCCCTCGCGCTGATGCCGGGGGTCCCCGGGTTTTGTCTGGCTTTGAGGGCGACACCAAAAGGGACGGTTCCCTGTTTGTGCCTGCCAACAGTAGAACCGTCCCTTTACTCATTTCTGTTCACTTTTGGTTTTCACCGATTATGTCCCGCGCCTCTGCCAGCGAACCGGCAGTGTATATCCGGTTGATAATTTTATCCAGGGTATCCAGCTTATCAATCTGCTTGACCCGCCCCTGCAGTTCCCGGGAGTCCCTGCCAAACCTCGCGTCCAGGTACTTGCAGATGGCTGCCTGCCTACCCCTGGCCTCGCCTTCAGCCCTAGCGCCGGCCAGAGCGGAGATCTCATCCCGGATGGCCTTCTCCCGCAACTCGTAGAGCCGGCGTTCCTGCTTGCTCTGCCAGAAGGCTTGCTCGATGGTTAGCGCTTTCTTAATACCCGGGTATTCCATGGCCATCGCCTCCATCACTTCTCCTTCCAGGTTGTTCAGGTACATCATCCAGGCTTCCAGGGCGTCCTGCGGTTTATGCCCCAGGGTTTTTATTTTCTCCAGCTCTAAAAAGTGGATCTCCAGGTCGTCACATAAGAGCTCGCCGTTAGCATCGTCCCGGACATGGAAGGTGCGGTGGTAGCTTTCGTCTCTCCGGAACCAGTTAAAGGCCAGCACGTTTATGGTTATGGTCTGGCACAACTCGGTGAACTGCTGACCTCGGGCCAGCTGGCCGTGGTATAATCCCGCCCAGTAGTACAGGGTCCTTTTATCAATATTATACTGGTTGGCTACCTGGACTTCAATGTTGACAAGGGTGCCTGCTTCCGTACGGGCGAGGACGTCCAGCCTAGCGCCACGGTCCAGCAGGTACTGGGGGTCGATCTCCCGGTCCAACAGTTCGATATGAACCAGTTCTTGGCCAGGTGGTGACTTTAATACCGCGTTGAGGAAGGCTAGCAGCGCTTCTTTGCCTTCTTCTGACCCGAAGATTCGTTTGAAGGCGTAGTCGTTGGTTCGGTTGATCCCCTTGATTTCCGCCAGGTTCCCCACCCCATTCGCGCTTATTCTTCAACTATATTATACCAGATTCTATGCCGGCGGAAAAGAATAGATTGTTACAGGATAGGAGATGCCTGGTTTTTCGTACTGCTGAATGGAGATGTCATACCTTCCCGGCTCAGGCATATACATAGATCAAGGAATATGCTTGTCCGGGAGGAAGGCCAGGTGCGAGATAGCTGGGACTGGGAGGAAATAAAAGGGGCGCCCCTGGGCGGCTGGCAGGGGCCGGCGCGGCCCCTGCCGCCGCCGCGGTTCCCCCGCCGGATGATGCGGCAGGTCATAATTACCGGCCTGTTATGGCTGGGATTTACCCTCTTTTTTCGCCTGGACGGCCCTGCAGTCCAACCCCTCCAGGTAGGTCTGCGCCATTACCTGGCCGACCCGGCCGCCGACTACACCCCTGTTCTGGTGGGGATGGTACGGTCGGGTATGTGGCTGGACGCCTACGACCGCTGGGTTTTTCATTCCTTTAATCCAGGAGCGGGGGCGGTGCCGGTGACTGCTCCTGTCGATTTGCCGGCTATGGCTATCCCTGTTTCGGGAGATGTCAGCCGTCCCTACGGCCCCCTTACCGGCAGCGACGGGCAACAGTATTTTCATAACGGCATCGATATCCAGGCTGCAGGGGGCAGCGGCGTCCGCGCCGCCCTGGCGGGTAAGGTTATCAGGGTCGGGGAGGACCCCGTACTCGGGCTGGTGGTGGAGATCGATCACGGCAATAACCTGATCACTCTCTACGGCACCCTGGGCCAGGCCCGGGTGCAAGCAGGCCAGACAGTAGAGAAGGGGAGTGTAATCGCCACCCTGGCTGCCGGCAGGGTGGCCCAGCTGCACTTCGAGGTGCGGCAGGACGGCAGGGCGCTGGACCCGGCCACCCTGTTCGCGCTGCCGGCGCAGTTATAGGCCATGCGTGCCGGGCAGCTGGGGCCAACCGCGATTATCCTTAACGACTTTTTTTTACTCCTGCTGGGCCTTTATTTCCTGGCCGGGGTTTTACCCCAGGCCCTGCTCCTGTTTACAGCGGTGGCCTGGCATGAGGCTAGCCACGCCCTGATCGCCCGCCGCCTGGGCTGGCAGGTTAGCAGCGTGGAACTCTTCCCCTTTGGCGGAGTAGCCCGCCTGGTGCGGCCGCCAGGGAAGACTCACCGTGACGAAGCCCTGATCGCCCTGGCCGGCCCCCTGGCCAGCTTTCTCCTGGCCCTGGTGGTAACCCTTGGCAGTCAGCTGGTACAGCCGCAGCCGGCCGGGCTCCTTTTTTTTCGCCAGGTCAACCTTATCCTGGCCGTCTTTAACCTCTGGCCGGGACTGCCCCTGGACGGCGGGCGCATCTACCGCGCCTGGCGGGCTGGTTTTACCGGGCTTTACCGGGCAACTATGGAAGGGGTTTACGGCGGGCAGGTCCTGGCCGTCCTCCTGGGCCTTGCCAGTATAGCCGGGTTTTACCTGCGGGTAGTGGATCTCCAGGGCCTGGCCCTGGCCCTTTTTATTTATTATGCCGCCCGGCGGGAAGGAGAGGTGGCGCCTTATATGTTCTGGCAGGATTTCTGGCGGCAGCGGGGCCGGCAAGGAGGGAAAGGTAGAAAGGTACCGGCCAGCCAGGTCTTCTGGCTGGTGGCCGACCCGGAGCTGACCCTGGTCCGGGTGACACGCTCTTTTTCGCCCCGTTCCTTCAACCTGGTAGCTGTCATCGGTAAAGGTGGCCGGCTGGATGGGATCCTGACGGAAAGGGAGATCCTGCAGCAGCTCCTGGAAAATGGTAATGATACCCTGGCGTCTTTGCTGGGGCGATAGGGACGAAAAAGCGGTGCTGGTCCTGTTGGCCGTATAACGTTTTTTACTTAGTCCCTTAAGCCCGAACATCTTCGCAAAGTGGAAAGAAAATATCGCGGCAGGATTTTGGTTCCGGCTATGCCGGGTTAGGCTACTAAGCTAATAGTCGAGTGCTCGGTTCCTGATTAAGGCCCGTCTTAACTCCGCTACCGCCCGCGCCGGGTCGGACACGGCCATGACCGCTGACATGACGGCCACACCTGCAGCCCCGGCGGCCAGGCATTGCTGGGCATTGGCAGCGGTGATCCCCCCCAGGGCGATAACTGGTATGCCAACACTGGCTGCAACTTCCTCCAGTACTGCCAGACCCCGGGGGGGTAACCCCGCCTTGGAAGCCGTAGGGAAAATATGGCCAAAGAGCAAATAGTCGGCACCAGCCTGTGCCGCGGCGCGGGCGGCTGCGATGCTGTGGACGGAAACCCCCAGTATCTTGCCGGGTCCTAAAAGGCGGCGGGCGACCGCCGGCGGCAGGGAGTTTTCGCCCAGGTGCACGCCGTCGGCACCGGCGGCCAGGGCGACATCGAGGCGGTCATTGACCAGCAGCCGCGTCCCTGATGGCATAGCTTCTCTGAGGCTGCAGGCCAGGCGATAGAGCTCGCCACCGGGCAGGTCCTTTTCCCGCAGCTGCAGGTAATCGGCGCCCGCGAGCTGCGCCGCGACTGCAGCCAGAGAACGACCGGCCGCCAGGTGGCGGTTGGTAATAACGTACAACAGGGCCAGGGAAATCACCCCCGATGTGAGATGTGAGAGGAGAGAGGTGAGATGTGGAAAGTAGGAGGCTGGTCTACTGGGGTGAAGCAGGTTCCCTCCAGGCGCCACTTTATTCCACCACTCACCATTGAAAATAGTGCTCCCTGGTGAAGCAGGTTCCCTTCAGGCGCCACTTCCCGCCCTTATCCAAGAACCTCGCTCCGCAGGCCGCGGGCGCGGCCAAACCCAAGCCCTCCGGGCCAAGAAACTTGCGGCCGCACTCATCCGAAAGGAGCCTTGTTCTTCTGAACTACGCAAAAGCAAGCACCCTCCAGGAACCCGGCCTACCCATCCCACAGTGCTAACGTTTTCATGGTTCGTTGTGGCGGTACACCCGCCATGAACGGCTCCACCACAAAAGTTGAGCGTCTCCTCCGCAAAGGTTACACAAAAGCCTGGAGGCAACCCTCCAGGCTTTTAGCGCTTGCAATCCTAGTAATCCATCCCGCCGCCGGGCGGCATGGGCGGCATCTTTTCTTCCTTGGGAATCTCGGCGATCAAAGCCTCGGTGGTCAGCAACATAGCTGCAATGCTGGCCGCATTCTGCAGGGCGCTGCGGGTCACCTTGGCCGGGTCGACGATACCGGCCTTGACCATATCCACATACTGCTCGGTAAGGGCATCAAAGCCGATACCCGGTTTCTCGTTGCGGATCCGCTCGACGATCACGGAACCTTCCAGGCCGGCATTGGCAGCAATCTGGCGCAGGGGCTCTTCCAGGGCACGCTTGATAATGCGCACGCCGACAGCCTCGTCGCCCTCGGCCTGCAGTTTATCCACCGCCGGGATGGCGTGGATCAGGGTGACGCCGCCGCCGGGGACAATGCCTTCCTCTACACCCGCGCGGGTAGCGGCCAGGGCGTCTTCCACCCGATGTTTCTTTTCCTTCAGCTCAGTCTCGGTCGCCGCGCCGACGCGAATAACGGCGACGCCGCCGGCCATCTTGGCCAGACGTTCCTGCAGCTTCTCGCGATCATAGTCGGAATCGGTATCTTCAATCTGCTTCTTGATCTGGGCGACGCGGCCGTCAATGGCCTCTTTCTTGCCGTAACCTTCGACGATGGTGGTCTTTTCCTTGGCGATCTTGATTTTCTTGGCGCGGCCCAGCATATTGAGGTCGATGTTCTCCAGCTTGATACCCAGGGCTTCGGAGATGAAGGTACCGCCGGTCAAAACGGCGATATCCTCCATCATCGCCGTCCGCCGGTCGCCAAAGCCGGGCGCCTTGACAGCGGCGCAGTTCAGGGTGCCGCGCAGCTTGTTGACCACCAGGGTGGCCAGGGCCTCGCCGTCCACGTCCTCGGCCACGATCATGAGCGGCTTGGACATCTTGGCCACCTGCTCGAGCACGGGCAGGAGGTCCTTCATGTTGGAGATCTTCTTCTCGTTGATGAGAATGAGGGCGTTCTCCAGCTCGGTGGTCATCTTCTCGGGATTGGTCACGAAGTAGGGGGAGAGGTAGCCGCGGTCNNTGTTGACCACCAGGGTGGCCAGGGCTTCGCCCTCAATATCCTCGGCGATGATAACCAGGGGTTTACCCGTGCGGACTACCTTCTCCAGCAGGGGCAGCATGTCATTGATGGCCGTGATCTTCTTTTCGTGAATAAGTAAATAGGGTTCTTCAAACTCGGCTTCCATGGCCTCAGCGTTGGTGACAAAATACGGCGAGACATAACCGCGGTCGAACTCCATGCCTTCCACTACTTCTACCGTAGTATCTGTGCCTTTGGATTCTTCCACGGTAATAACGCCGTCTTTACCGACCTTTTCCATGGCGTCGGCAATGAGCTCGCCGATCCCCTGCTCATTGGCGGCAATGGAGGCTACATGGGCAATACTTTCCTTAGATTCTACCGGGATGCTCATCTTTTTGATCTCATCCACCACAACCTCGACGGCGCGGTCGATGCCCTTCTTGATAAAAACCGGGTTGGCACCGGCAGCCACATTCTTCAGGCCCTCCAGGACGATGGACTGGGCCAGAACAGTAGCCGTGGTTGTCCCATCGCCGGCGATATCATTGGTCTTGGCAGCGACTTCCCGGCAGAGCTGGGCACCCATATTTTCGTAGGGATCCTGCAGTTCAATCTCCTTGGCGACGGTAACCCCGTCCTTGGTAATGACCGGGGAACCAAACTTGCGTTCCAGAACGACGTTACGGCCTTTGGGTCCCAGGGTGACTTTCACCGCCTGAGCGACAGTGCTGACACCCTTCTCAAGGGCGCGCCTGGCTTCGACATCAAAGGCCAGCTGTTTGGCAGCCATAACTTCAACCTCCTAAATCCTTTATTTTTCCTTAATGGCCAGAATGTCGCTGTCGCGGATAATCAGGTATTCCTGGCCTTCGTACTTAACTTCAGTCCCGCTATACTTGGCAAAGACGACGATGTCGCCCGCTTTGACCTCCGGCGCCACCCGGGTACCGTTTTCCATGACTTTGCCGGGACCAACGGCAATTACTTCCCCTTCCTGGGGCTTTTCCTTGGCGGTATCCGGCAGAACGATACCCCCCTGGGTCTTTTCTTCGCCGGTCAGGACTTTTAAGATTACCCGGTCGGCAAGCGGTTTGAGCATAATAACTCCTCCCTTCATAGCATTAAGCTGTTAGCACTCACTCGAGTTAAGTGCTAACAACCAGGTATTAATATACACAATCAGCTATCCCTTGTCAATAGGGATCGCCCTAAAAAAGAATTTTTTGCCGCCGCAGGTTAACATTGAGAACAAGCCCCAGGGCGAGCATATTGGCCAGCATGGCACTGCCGCCATAGCTGAAAAGGGGCAGCGGGATGCCGGTAACAGGCATAATGCCGATAGTCATGCCGATATTGACGAGGATATGAAAAGTAAAGGTCGAGATCACGCCGCTGACCAGCAGGGCGCCGAACATATCTTTGGACTGGGCGGCGATGCGGAGCATGCGGTAGAGGAGGAGAAAATAACAGGCCAAAACGCCCATGGTACGCACGAAACCGAGTTCTTCGCCGACCACGGAAAAGATAAAGTCGGTATGGTGTTCCGGCAGGAAGTTGAGCTGCACCTGGGAACCCTGGCGCCAGCCGACACCCCACCAGCCGCCGGAGCCGATGGCAATCTGCGATTGGATGGGGTGGTAGCCGGCGCCGGTGCCGCCCTGACCGTCGTTATAGGGATTGAGGAAGACCACCAGGCGGCGCAGCTGGTAATCCTCGAGGGGCAGGGGGAGGCCGTAATGAAAATGGGCAAAAAGCGCCGCCGCCACCAGCAGCAAGCCGCCGCCGATGATAAGCATCAGCAGGCGGGTATTGGCGCCGGCCACAAATAACATGCCAAAGAGAATAGCCAGCAGCGCCAGGGCCGTTCCCAGGTCGGGCTGTTTAAGAATCAGCAGCATCGGGCCGGCCACATACATAAAGGGGAGGATTAAATCCTGCCAGCGGTTGAGGCGGCCCTGGCGTTTGTCCAGAAAGCAGGCCAGGGTAATTACCGTGATAGTCTTGGCGAATTCGGAGGGCTGGAGCCGAAAAGGTCCCATGTCGATCCAGCGCTGAGCCCCTTTGGCTTCATAGCCGAAAAACATTACCGCCGCCAGCAGCACCAGGTTAAGGGCATAAAGGGGCAGGTGATAGCGCTTTAATTGCTCGTAGTCAATGAACAGCATCAGGGTTAACCCGCCCAGGCCGAGGAGAATCCAGAGCAGCTGCTTTTGGGCATAGAAATAGGGGGTGGTAGCGACACTCGCCCCGGCACTGCTTAATACCGCCAGGCTGATTAATAACAGGGCGATAATGCTGCCGATGAAGTAGTAGTCCAGGTTACGCCAGAGCCGGCGTTCAAGCATTCTTTAAACCTCACAATTCTCTACGGTGGCGGGCCACCGGGGGCGACCGCTAACATTCCGTGGTGTTACCGGTTCCCGGAGGGCGCATTTTTAAGCCTT
>DFYS01000099.1:0-183 GCA_002383405.1 Moorella sp. UBA4076 | reverse complement strand
CGGTAACACCATCTTCTGTACCTCATTTTAATCCTTTGCTGGCAGCGGCATGCCGCCGGGGTGACTCCCCGGGCTTAGCGCGGCTTTAGGTCCGCTCATATTATATAACATCGTGCCGCACCGGGCTATAACAAAATAGCACCAATTCCTTAGCAAAAGTAAATCCCCCGGCAACCGGGGGAA
>DFYS01000016.1 GCA_002383405.1 Moorella sp. UBA4076 | reverse complement strand
CCCTCCGGGAACCTGCCCCACCCCCGATACAGTAACATACTGATCGGCGGAATGCTATTTTCAGGGTAGGGCTAATAGCATGGTAACAACCCGAAAAAGGCTTTTTGCAGCCGAATCATCGATAGCAATATACCACAGGGACTGGCGTAAGGTCAACTGCATGGCGGCAAGTATACTGTACATCCGTAAATGAGAAGTGGGCGGTGAGAAGTGAGAAGTGAGAAGTGAGAAGTGGGAAGTGGGAAGTGGGAGTCTTATAGAAACCGGCTGCGCCGGTTTCTGATTGAAGTCTACCAGCTGGAATGAAGCAGCCCCCTTCCGGGGCTGGTTACGACCTATACTTGGGCGTTCTCCGCATCCCCGCTCTCGATGCCGGGATGCCTGGATTTATATTTATATGTCCCGCTTGCGCATTCTTAAGGATTGCGGTGTTACTTCCAGCAGCTCATCGTCAGCGATAAACTCCAGGCACTGCTCCAGGCTCATCTGCCGCGGCGGCACCAGCTTGATGGCTATATCGGCGGTGGAACTGCGAATATTGGTCATTTGCTTCTTCTTGCAGACGTTGATCATCAGGTCGCCGGGCCGGGAGTGTTCGCCGACGATCATGCCCCGGTAGACGGGCACGCCCGCGCCGACAAAGAGCTCGCCGCGCTCCTGGGCGTTCTCCAGGCCATAGCTGGAGGTTTCCCCGGTCTCAAAGGCCACCAGGGAGCCGCGGTTACGGGCGGCAATCTCCCCGACGCAGGGGGCATAGTGGTGAAAGGCGTGGTACATGATCCCCAGCCCTTTGGTGTCGGTGAGAAAGTCAGAGCGAAAGCCGAAGAGCCCGCGGGTGGGGATGTGAAAGGTCAAATGTACCTGGCCGTCGCCCTTGTTCTCCAGGTTGACCATCTCGCTCTTGCGGGGGCCAAGGCGCTCGATGACGATCCCCATATAGGTCTCAGGGACCTCGATAACCAGCTCCTCGATGGGCTCGCATTTGACACCCTTGATTTCCTTAATAATCGCCTGGGGGCGGGAGACCTCAAACTCGTAGCCCTCGCGGCGCAGGGTTTCGATTAAAATAGAAAGGTGCAGTTCGCCGCGGCCGGCGACCGCCAGGGCATCGGGGGAATCGGTCTCCTCTACCCGCAGGCTGACGTCGGACTCCGCCTCCCGGAAGAGGCGCTCCCGCAGTTTGCGCGAGGTGACGTACTCCCCTTCCCGGCCGGAAAATGGGCTTTTATTCACCAGGAAGGTCATGGCCACCGTCGGTTCGTCGATATGGACGAAATCCAGGGGCTTAGGGTCGTCCGGGGAGGTAATGGTATTGGCGACGTTGATATCCTCCAGGCCGCTGATGACCACGATCTCTCCGGCAGCGGCCGCTTCCACCGGCACCTTGTTGAGGCCTTCAAAAACATGCAGGGTGGCTACGTGCCCGCGGGCCTGGCTGCCGTCGGCCCGAATAATGGCCACCTCTTGCTTGGCATGGATGACCCCGTTGCACACCCGGCCGATGGCCTGGCGGCCGATGTAGTTGTCGTAATCGATAAGGTTAACCCCCACCTGGAGGATGGCCGCCGGGTCGCCTCCGGGGGCCGGAATACGGCGGATAATGGTCTCAAAGAGGGGTTGCAGGTCCTCGCCGGGCTGGTCCGGCTTCAGGCTGGCCCTTCCCTGGCGGGCGATGGTGTAGACCACCGGGAAGTCCAGCTGCTCCTCGGCGGCCCCCAGGTCGATAAAGAGGTCCAGGACCTCGTCTACCACCGCCTCGGGCCGGGCGTTGGGCCGGTCCATTTTGTTGATGACGACAATAGGTTTTAAACCCACCGCCAGGGCTTTTTTCAGGACAAAGCGGGTCTGGGGCATGGGGCCCTCGAAGGCATCCACCAGCAGCAGGGCGCCGTCCACCATCTGGACGATGCGCTCCACCTCGCCGCCGAAATCGGCGTGGCCGGGGGTATCGACGATGTTCAGCTTATAACTCCGGTAAAAAACGGCGATGTTTTTAGCCATGATGGTGATNNACGTGGGCGATAATCGCCAGGTTGCGTAGTTGCTGCTGCTCCATAGTTTCCTTCCGTTCCTTTGCGTTTGCATATTTAGCCGTATAGAGTATAACGCAAGGAAGGGGCGGAAGCAAGGGGAGAAGGGTTAAGGTACGTTTCATGATAGAAGAAGCTGTGCAGGCCACCCGCCCCCCCGGGTCTTATCCTGGTAACTAAAGAAAATATCTAGTCCAGCCTCCTCCATTGTACAGTAATAGCTTGTGTAAAACTCAATGTTGTATCTTGCGATGTTTAAAGTATAATAATAACAGTAAGTAATGGGTGTAATAAGAATGCCAAATATTGCCTCCTACCTCTTAAACCAAATATACTTAAATATTTGAGGTGATTACCAGTGGAACGGATAGAAATACGAGCACCCGGATGGTTGGTAAAACTGCCTCCTCGGGAACGCGAAGCGTTAATCGTTGATGCCATTGGCCTTTCAGCTAAAAGGAAAACCATCCAGTTAAAACATCAAATCAAAGAGGCGGAGGAACAGATCAAAAGGTTAGAAGCAAAATATAATATGGACTATGAAGAATTCCAGAAAGAAATAGTTCCTGCTATGGCAGACTTCGAAACTCATAGAGATGACACCGAATGGGAAATGTGGCTCGATATTATCAGGGAAGCTAAAACGTTTTTAGCAGCATTAGAGGGCCAGCAATAATGAAGCAGTATTATACAGGTGCACTGGACAAATATAAAACTATAATTGAAACCATTGAAGATTTTACTACACTAACCCGCCGGAGCCGTACCATTATTTCCGGCAGGATTTATTTTATTGATAGCACTTTTTTAGAAATCTATGATCGCTGGCATAACGATAAACTGGAACGTTATAATTACTACTGGTTAGATGGAGATACTGTTATAATGGGCTGGGATAACATTGAACACCATAGGGAAATTGCCACGTTTCCCCATCATAAACATACAAAGCACAAAAAAGAAGTACTTTGTTCTTACGAAAAGACTCTGGCCGATGTTTTAGCTGTGATTAATAATCATCTTCATGTAAATGATTAATCAGCAGTACATGAAAGATAAGGGACGCCTGGAGGATACCATCCGGAGACAGGTCCAGTGGGCGATGGCTGCGCAAACCCGGCAGCTACCCAGCGAGTTAAAGTCTCTCATGAAAAAAGGCGAGGACAAGGCAAAAGCAAAAGCCCATATGTGTTAAAACGGCCTGGCCCACCGAAGGCCACCGGGTTAGTTGCTTTCACCGAGCCAGGGCCGCTTTCTGAACCGCCGCGATTGGTGGATTATAAGCTGGCTATTTCCTTAATTGCGGAGACCTTGTCCTCTTGTAGTCCATCAAGATCGGATTCGTCTAACCAACCTTCTCTTAGTAGTCTGGCGAACACAAATATAAGAACCGAATACCTGTAATCGTATTTGTTATCCACCTCGCGGCGCTTTCTGCTGAGGAAATCATGCACCCGCCAGATGTCATGAGCGTTAGTGAGTTTGGCTATCATAGCGCTGACACGCTTTTGGATAGCGTCACATTCCCGCTGATAGGCACGCTCGAAGGCCTGCCTGGCGATCTTCTTTTCCGAATTGGACCATTTAAAATCTCTTACGCCTGCCACAGTTCACCCATTCCTTTTTGTCAACCTTCCGGTTCCTATATTGGCAGATATCCTGCCGTGTCCTTTGGCCTTCTTTGAGCATTTCGATGGCGCGCTTTATTCGGTTGCCGACGGGTCTGTCTTTGTTCCAAGCTGTGAACTCTTCATGACGATTGAGTCTCTGGCCTGTGCCGCTACACAAGTCAGAAATTGCTAAACTGGTTGCCTGCAGGAAGATTTTCATTTAGATCAGCCATGCCGGCACATACCAGTTTTGCTGATCAATAGGCACCATATCGCTGACCAGGCAAATTACGCGCCCTTCCCCCACTTCAAGCCCTGTCCTGGCCAGGACATCAAAGTGCTTGATCGCTGTTTTACCGGGGTTTCCGCTCTTCTTGATTTCAATAGGGTAAAGCCGGTTATTTTCGTAGATTATGAGATCAATCTCCCGGCCATCCTTATCTCGATAATAGTATAGCGGTGGTCTTTTCCCTGCATTGTAATAGCTCTTAATGATTTCACCCACTACCCAGGTCTCGAAAAAATGCCCCGGCCATTACCCCTGCTTCCAGGGTCATGGGCGTGGTCCATCTTGTAAGATACGCGGCAAGGCCGGTATCTAGAAAATATAGCTTAGGCGCTTTAATGCTTCGCTTTAAGACGTTATTGAAATATGACTCGATTAGCGTAATAGGGCAAAAGCTCCGGTGCATACTGAATCTCATCAATCAGAAGGGGCGGAGTAAATCGCTGCATGAATAAAGCCGGTTCTGTAACCGCCAGTTCCCTTAGGAGCGGATCATCCAACGTCACATATCGTCTTTGCGTCTCCCGCATTTTTAGGAGTAAAGTAGTCTTTCCCAGCTGCCTTGGCCCGGTGATGAGCAAAACAGGAAAGCTGCTCTTGACCGCCTCGATCGTCTTTTCCATGGCCCGGTGGATGTACATAGTTTCACCTCGACTTTTTTAAAACCTGGTTTTATTATAACCTGATTTTGTACTGGGTCAAGATGGAGCCGGGGTTCCGGCCAGCTTTTCCTGGTCAGGAACCTTTCCCTTTCAGCCTCTTTCAAAGCGGTGATCTTCAAATCATCCAATCCCTGGCAGGAAAACCCTGGCATTTTCCTTTTATCTTGACAAACAACCATCGCAGAATGTGCAGCAGACGGTTATTTTGAACCCTTAGCTTCACACGCACCTACTATTACATTGAAATCCGGGGGTTTCGTGTTGTTGTCTCGTTTCGTATTGTTACCGATCCAGAAGCCTATTACCTTATTATCATCGACTACAAGATCTATATTACTTACTACCCCCATTCCCAGCTTCAACAGCGTAGGTGTAAAGTGAAACCTGTTTGCCTAAATAGCCGGAGAAGTCCAACCCATTTTGCTTCGAGAGTTCATTCCTGTCTTTCAGCAATTCCCCAATCCGAACGCCATGCTTTACTTCAGTAAAACTAGCGGGCAATTGTAGATCATGGTTTGCCCCGCTATCCATCACGATCTTATAACCCAGGTTGTGCACAAACAGTTCGACTGCTTCTTGCTGAGTCAGCGCCCCTGCCGCCGGGGCCGTATTGGGAGATGGTGATACCGGTGATGGCTCTGTTTCCTCCACTGCCGGAGCAGGATGGTCATCCTCTACAATCGCTTTTTGCGAACATCCGACTAGGTTTAGTAGCCCAAGAACCAAAAAAACTATTGCCAGAAATACTTGCTTATTTCCTTTTAGCATTTCCTGAAAAATACCTGGTTCTAAAGAGCTGACAATAGCTAACAGGAGTTAGTTTTTGTGCAGCCGGCCACCCCCATGACCAGGCTTTCGCTCCTCTCGGATTTGATTTGCCTGCCCCTGGAGACAGGCATTGCGACAGGTGGGCCTCGGTCCCGGGCGTCCCACCCGGACGGGAGAACGGCGCTTTAAGGGCGTAAGACACGGCCTTATGGAGAACATAAAGTTCCCATCTTACGTTGACCATCAAGCGAAAGCCTTCCGGCTCTGCCTCCCGCGATCTGTTAGATACGGCCTACCGGTTTGTCCGTACTCCGGCTAACGGGGTCACCTACTCGGGTAAGCGAGCTGCTTTAAGTCGTGCCAGACGGAATAAAACGATTCCTGTTGGAAACGGGTTAGCCCGTTATGCCGGGGAACCTTTTCGTCCAGCCTTAAAACCAGTTGCTTTACCTTGCGGGTCATCCCTTTTCCTTCCCCAGGCAAGGAATTGGCCTTCTGGTTTAGCTTTGCTTTCAGGGCCAGAACCTTTTGCTTTAACTCTTTGGTGAGGCGTTCTTTAAAACCTATCGCCCGCCGGGCGATTGCATAAGCCGCGGCATGGTGGATGGTTATCCCATACCGTTCCATGTACTTGTAGTAGCCGATAGNNCCTTCTTGATAGGCTTTGCGCATAATAGCTTCGGTTATCTTCCGGTAGGGGAAATTGGCCGCCATGCGGTTGAACCTTTTGTTGGTGTCCAGCCGGTCTTGGCCGAAATCCAGGTTTTCGATGGCAATGGGTTTACTTAAGGTTTTGGCGATGTCCACCACCACTTTGGCCAGGACGCCGATCAGGTAGGTACGCCGGTTGCCCCGGCTGTAGGCTAATTCAGGTATCTTGATATACAGAAAGCCGTTCGGATGCACCGTTACCTGGAATTCCCCAGCGAATTTATGCAGGGCTTTGGGGTAAGGCACGGTAAAACCTGGCGGCCAGGGTTCCGGCTGGCCGGTGTAACTGACACTGGCCAGGGCCACCCCGTCCGGGTTGGTGTCTACCCCTAAGTAACCGCGGTTGGGGTTGGTCACTGTTTGAGTTTGAGTGATGGTAAAGGTGATATGGGCGCGGTAACGGCCGCCTTTTTCCCTGATTAGCTCTACCGCGTAGGGTGCGCCGGATAGGAGCAGCTCCCACGTTTTTTGCCGGTGCTTTTCCGGCAGCCAGAGTTTCCCTATCACCCGCGGCGCTCTGGTCATGACCGGCCGGCCAAGTTTATCTACTCCAGTTTGCGCGGACAGGTGGGAGATGGTTACCGAGAGGGCGAATCCGCCGTTATGGTAACTGATCTTCGTGTTGGGGTTGCCGCCTTTGCTTTCATCGCCCCGGGCGTATAACCGGTTCTGCCGGGTGGACCGCCATTCTTCCCGGCTGGCTTTGCCTTTACAGACCTGCTGCCAGAGGGTCCGGCCGCCGAAGACTACTTTGGGGATAGTGCCGTTATTCTGGTGGGCTTGCAGTTCTGCCAGTTTATCCCGGAGCTTTTTGACTCTCATTTTACGGCCGTGGACGGTTAGTTTGGCTCTGGTGATTCTAGTCGCGTCGCCGTTTTTTACCGCTCTAGCCAGGTCTTTTGTCGTCTGGTTGAGTTTCTTTTTGGCTCGGTTTAGTTTGGTTTCTGTTTCTTTAATCTCTATGCTCAGCAGTTCTTTACGGGAGTTGATGATTTCTTGCGCCTTTAGTATTGCGTCGTCGCAGTAGCGGGAGTTTAAGCCGAATATCACCTGGCCCTGTTTTTTGAGCTCTTCCCGCGTACTTCCTTCCAACAGCCGGTTAAAGGCCCAGCGGATTAGAGCGCAGAACAAGCGCATTTCGGTAGTCAGGGGGTCTTCATCGCCCCGATACCATTCAGGGGAACGGAAATCAGGATAGACGTCCGGAAACCACTCGCCGCAGACGGTGTATTTGATGCCTTCGGCCGGGTTAATCTGCTGCTTCTTTGTTTTCTTTGGCGGTTTTTTCATCTTGCTCCACTCCCGCGATTAGTTCCCGCAAACCCTGCCTGACTCTTTTGCCGCCCCTGGCTCCATACAGCCGCGCTGAAAAGGAGGTCACTATGGACAGCAGGTCCCGCACCAGTTCCGTTTGGGTGTCATCCAGTTCCTCTTCGGCAATGGCGATTACTTCTACGCCGCAGTACTTCAGGTGCCGTTCAATGTAGGAGTAACCAAAGCGGGCCAGTCGGTCCGGGTATGCGATGAGCAGCTTTTTGTACTCGCCCTGTTCGGCTAGCTTTAGCACGTTGGCCAAACCGCGGCGCTTCTGGTTCAAACCGCTGGCCACGTCCGTGAATTCCGCCCTGATGATATAACCTTTCCCCCGGGCGTATTGGCGCATCCGTTCTATCTGCCGCTCCAGGTTGCTGGCGTCGGCCAGCTTTTTGGTGGATACCCGGGCATAAAGTACGGCCGCTTCCGGTTCACCGGACAACTGGCCGGAGGATAACACTCTGTTAAGTTCGTCCATAGAATAGCGGCGTTGGCCCCCAGGCAAACGAACGGGTTTAATTAAGCCCCGCTTTTCCCAATTACGCAGGCTGTTTGGGTGTGCACCCAACATCTTTGCCGCTTTGCTAATGGTTAATAGTTCCATGCTTTTATACTAGCATATTTGTTATATTTTGTCAAGAACTATGGACCTGTAGGT
>DFYS01000154.1:996-7973 GCA_002383405.1 Moorella sp. UBA4076 | reverse complement strand
GTTGTGGGCGGAGCCCACATTGGCTGAATCAAGCCCTTTCAAGCGGGTACTGCTGCTGCCTGATTACCGCCCCGGACGGTCCGCAGCGGCCACGTAGCGGGCAACAAGAATAATAGCAAGATAAGACAAAGAGGCGAGTCGAGGATGAAAATAGGCGTACTGGCCATGCAGGGCGCCTTTCGCGAACATATCAAATCCCTGGCGGCCCTGGAGGTTAAAGGGGAGGAGATCCGGCACCCGGAGCAGCTGCAAGGCCTGGCTGGCCTGATTATTCCCGGCGGGGAGAGCACCACGATTGGGAAGTTGATGGTGGAGTTTGGCCTCCTGGAGCCGGTGCGGGAAATGGCGGCAGCGGGGATGCCGGTTTTCGGCACCTGCGCCGGCATGGTCCTGCTGGCCAGGGATATCAGCGGCAGCGACCAGCCCCGCCTGGGGTTAATGCACGCCCGCGTGCAGCGCAACGCCTTTGGCCGCCAGGTGGACAGCTTTGAGACCGACCTGGACATCCCTGCCCTGGGCGAAGAACCCTACCACGCCGTCTTTATCCGGGCGCCCTACCTGGAGAACGTGGAACCGCCGGCGCAGTCCCTGGCCACCTTTAGGGGCAAAACCGTCATGGCCCGCCAGGGCAACCTGCTGGCCACGGCCTTTCACCCGGAATTGACCGATGATTTACGGCTGCACCGCTACTTTGTGGCGATGGTGCAAACAGGTAATATGGCGAAGGGCCGGTGATGCAGCCGGCGATGGCGATCAGAGGGCTCTTCGTCCTCACCCTCCCCTGGCAGTTACCGAAATAGCTTTTTATGATAAGATCCAGTTAATTCCCCTGCAAAAATCCCTTCGCTCTTTTCCTGGTAGAGGAAGCTTCGGGCTTCGGGCTAAAAATTCAGTCTGAACGGGGTAATATGGTTTCCTTTTGCAGTCCTGTAAGCGGGATTTTAAGGAATCGCCTTGCGGATCCCGGTATTGTCTGATATACTGATCTTCGGAGGTGGGATCATGAGCATTTCTATTACAGAAACCACGAAGATAGGGAAAAGGGGTACGGTGGTAATCCCGGCAGACCTGCGGCGCAAATATGGTTTGCAAGAAGGGGCATTAATAATAGCGGAAGCATATCCGGAAGGGATATTATTACGTCCAGCAGTAGCCCTGCCGGTAGAAGTTTACACCCCTGAACGCAAAGCAGAGTTTCTTTTGAATAACTGTGTTACGTCTGAGGATTATACCTGGGCGGTCCGGGAGGTACGCAAATTGGGATTGGACCCTGCTGATATCCCCCACGAAGGTTTACAGGATAGCTAATGGACCGGTTATTTTTAGATGCCAATGTATTGTTCTCTGCTGCTTACGGTAGCCCGGCTTTAAATCGGTTATGGGAAAGAAGACGGGATGATCTCTGCCGGCTTTTAGCCTCAGGCTTTGTTATCGAAGAAGCCCGGCGTAACCTAGAACAGCAGGCGCACCTAATCCGCCTGGAAAAACTGGTGTCCCAACTTGAGATTGTACCTGAAGCCGATACAACCCTCTCCTGTCCAATAATTCTGCCGGCCAAAGATTAACCGGTGATTTTAGCGGCCATCCAGGCCCGGGCCACCCATCTTATTACTGGCGATTTACATCATTTTGAACCCTATCGTGGCCGGGTTATTGAGGGTGTACGCATTTGCACCCCCCGGGACTATTTTAGCAGCCTGAAGGAAGCCATTATCGAGGACGGCAAGTAAGGCAGAGGTGTCCAGATAGACTTTCACTTTGACAAATCCTCCGCCAAATAAGCATCATGGTTAGAGGACAGGTCATTGATGCCGGAATGAAAACGACCGGCTGCTTTGAGGGCGCGCTGAATGTGTTCTTGTTCACGGATATTCACGTTAGCGGCTACAACCTGCTCAACACCAAGGCGGATTAGCTCAGCCATGGAAATTTTCTTTTTGGCGACTATTTCTTTAAGTGCAGCATACTGTTCTTCAGTTAACTGGACCTGGATACGGATCATTTGCTGTTTCACTCTAATCTATGGTGTAATGTAAGCGCTTATATATCATCATGCTGGTACCATTCTGGCAATGAAAAAGTGGGCCGGCGTTGCTCTTGCTTTAAGTTTTTGTTAAACCATCTCTCCAGGTCTTGCATTTGACGCCGTGGTGTGCTATTATTATTAAAAATCAATCGTGACAAAGCGATGAGGGGGAGTGCCGGCAGCCCACTCCGGTAGGCGAGAGAGCTGGTGGTTGGTGGGAACCAGCCCGGAGGCTGTCGGGAGGCACCCCTGAGTACCCGGCGAGAAATCCTGCATTCAGGAATTAAGTCGGGACGGTCATGTCCGTTACGCATGGAGAGAGGGTCAGATCTGGCTTTGATAATCTGACCAACTAGGGTGGTACCGCGGGTAAAGCTCTCGTCCCTTTTAGAGGGGACGGGAGTTTTTATTTTTGCTGGCTGCTTTTACCTGCTCCTTGAATTACGGGAGGTGGTGCAAATAGAAATAATTGGCTGACACAGATGCTTAACCATACAACTTAATATGCGTCTATTTAATAGAGTACAACTTAATAAAGTATAACTAAAGCCGGCCGGCATATTTAAGCAGCAATCTGCCAGCACCATGTTTGGGAAGAAAATAAGCGCTGGCAGGCTTTAATCCGACCAGCACTAAAACCAAGCGTTACAGGCTTGTTCATACGCAACCTGAGCATCGGTAATAGGCTGGTCAGTCCCTTGAGTTCGAACATCTTCGCAAAGTGGAAAGAAAAATATCGCAGCAGGATTTTGGTTTAAGGCTATGCCGGGTTAGGGGTTTAATTAGCCTGGGTTTAGTGCTGGAGAGCCCCCCGCCTCCCACTGCACCCATCTCATATCAGAGGAGGATTTATCATGATTGACAAGCAAATTTTACTTTTACCCGGGCCGACGCCGGTGCCGCCGCAGGTAGCCCTGGCCCTGGCGCGGCCGGCTATCAACCACCGCGGCCCGGAGTTTAAGGCCCTGTGGGAAGAGGTAACCGTCGGGCTGCAAGACGTTTTCCAGACCCGTTCCGAAGTGGTCATTTTGACGGCTTCCGGCACCGCCGGTATGGAAGCGGCCGTAGCCAATTTCGTTTCCCCCGGGGAAAAGGTGCTGGCTGTGAGCATCGGCGCCTTCGGCGAGCGTTTTATCCAGATCGCCCGCGCCTTTGGTGTGGAAACGGAGGTCATGGCCTTTCCCTACGGCCAGGCGGCCGACCCGGACGCCATCGCCGCCCGGCTGGCGGCAGATAAAGGGCAGGAGATCAAAGCGGTCCTCGTCCAGCATAATGAAACCTCCACCGGGGTGTTAAACGACATCCAGGCCATCAGCCGCGCCCGCGGCAACCACCCGGCGCTGCTTATCGTCGACAGCATCAGCGGCCTGGCGGCGGCCGATTTGCCCATGGATGCCTGGCATGTCGACGTAGTCATCGCCGGTTCGCAGAAGGCTTTTATGCTGCCGCCGGGCTTGACCATGCTGGCCGTCAACGAGCGCGCCTGGCAGGCGGCGGAAAAATGCACCAACCAGAGGTTTTACCTGGATATAAAGAAGGCCAGGAATTCGGGGCTGAAGGGACAGACCCCTTTTACCCCGGCCGTACCGCTGCTTTTCGGCCTGCAGGAATCCCTGCGCCTGCTGCGGGAGGAAACCCTGGCCGGCAGTTTCGCCCGCCATGCCCTGATGCGTACTATGGTTCGCGCCGGGGCACGCGCCCTGGGGCTGGAGCTCCTGGCTGATGACAGGGTTGCCTCCCCGGCCGTGACGGCCGTCTGTGTGCCGGCAGGGATGCAGCCGGCCGCTATAATCAAACCCCTGCGGGAGGAATTCGGCGTAGTCGTGGCCGGCGGCCAGGGGGAAGTGAAAGACCGGGTGTTCCGCATCGGCCACCTGGGCTACGTCAGTTGCAGCGACGTTCTGGCCGGCCTGGCAGCCCTGGAGAACGTCCTGGCCGACGCCGGCGCGGCAGTCAGCCGCGGTGCAGCCGTGGCCGCCGCCGGTGCGATATTGAATGAAAGCATAGGAGGAAAATAAAATGCGCGTTCTGGCTCTCGACGGCATCGACCCCGGCGGTCTGGCTATTCTGCGGGAAGCCGGCCTGGAGATCACCGCCGGTGGTAAGATGAATGAAGAAGAATTGAAGGAAGCCATCCGCGACGTTGAGGCCTTGCTCGTCCGCAGCGGCACCCGCGTTACTGCGGCAGCCATCAATGCCGCCCAGAAATTAAAGATCATCGGCCGCGCCGGCGTCGGCACCGACAATATCGACGTGGCCGCTGCTACCGAGAGGGGCATCGTGGTAGTCAATGCCCCGGAGGGCAACACCATTGCCGCTGCCGAACACACCATGGCGATGATGCTCGCCCTGGCCCGCAATATCCCCCAGGCCAGTGCAACTTTAAAGCAGGGGATCTGGGAAAAGAAGAAATACCTGGGCGTGGAATTGCGGGGCAAAACCCTGGGGATCATCGGCCTGGGCAAGATCGGCCGCGAGGTGGCCCGCCGCGCCCGCGGGATGGAAATGAAGGTGATGGCCTACGACCCCTACGTGGACCAGCAGCAGGCCGCCCACCTGGAGGTGGAACTGGCCCCTCTGGAACAGGTGCTGGCGCAGGCCGACTTTATTACTGTGCACCTGCCCCTGACGAAAGAAACACAGCACCTGCTCGACAGGGAAAAATTGCGTCTCCTTAAAACCGGAGCGCGGGTTTTGAACGTTGCCCGCGGCGGGATTATCGATGAGGCAGCCCTTTATGAAGCCTTAAAAGAGGGGCACCTGGCCGGGGCGGCCCTGGACGTCTTTGAGGAAGAGCCCCTGAAGGCCAGCCCCCTGCTGGAGATGGATAATGTCATTGTTACCCCCCACCTGGGGGCGTCCACGGAAGAAGCCCAGGTGGCGGTTGCTGTTGAAGTGGCTCGCGATGTGGTGCGTTGCCTCCAGGGGGAGCCGGTTTTGAATGCCGTCAATATCCCCATCGTTAAGGGTCACCTGGCGGAAGTGCTGCACCCTTTTTCCCAGCTGGCGGAAAAGCTCGGCGGCTTTTTGGCCCAGCTGATGGAGAGCCCTATTATCGCCGCCGAGATCTGCTACCAGGGTGAACTCGCCCGGTACGATCTGGCCCCTCTGACCAGCTCCTTTCTGAAAGGCCTGTTGCGGCCTCTGCTGGCCGACGCCGTCAACTACGTCAACGCCCCGGTGGTGGCGAAAAAGCGGGGCATACGCATCCGGGAGAAGAAGAGCCAGGAGATGGAGTATTTCGCCAATCTCATCAGCGTTAAGGTGGAGGGGCGGCGGGAGAATCACCGCCTGGCCGGTACCGTCAACCAGGACGGCGAGCCGCGCCTGGTCAACCTGGATGGCTACAGCATCGACGCCAGCCCGGCCGGGCACCTGCTGGTAGTACCCCACCTGGACCGGCCGCGCATCATCGGCCCGGTGGCCCTGGTCATCGGCGACCATCAGGTCAATATTGCCACCATGCAGGTGGGGCGGCAGGAAATCGGCGGCGCCGCCGTCATGCTGATGAGCATTGATTCCGAGGTGCCTTGGCCTGCCCTGCAGGCTATCCGCCAGGTGGAAGGCGTCCTCGATGTGCGCTATATCTACCTGTGAGCCGGGCGCTAAACTGGTTTCCTGGCGTTATACTGCAGTTTAGCTGGCGGTGTTTTAAACAATACGGCTGCGACTAAAAATTGGCGTGCTTCATGCTTGTTATCTCACTCATGCAAAATTCACACTCCCGACTGCGACTAAAAATTGGTGTGCTTCCCCCGGGCGAGCTATACTTTAACCGGGCAAATAACTTTGGCCTGCCTGCTACCAGGCAGCCCATTATGCAGCGGAAGGATGCAGGTGCCAGGGGCTAAAATTTATCAGGAGTTTAAGCCTCTGGTATGTTTTAAAGGTGCCCGCCCGGACGCAGCGCACAATTTTGGGCGCCCATTGTTTGCTCACGGCCGGAAAACGTGGCATAATGGTGGCAGGATTAACCACAGCTAAAATACCATGTCGATATACCATTATGTGGTACCCGCTTCAATGTCCTGTTTGCCAGGGGATGTTGGCCTTCATGTGACTGGCTGCCTGGCATAGTATTTCTGGGACGATTTACTGGGTGAAAGGGGAGCGTTGTTTTGCTGGACATTAAAGCAATCCGCCAGGATGCGGAAAGTGTAGCTAAGGCACTGGCCCGCCGCGGCCTTACGGCCGGGCTGGAGCACTTCCTGGCCCTGGATGCCAGGCGCCGCAACCTCCTGGTGGAGGTCGAGGGTCTGAAGAATAAACGCAACCAGGTTTCAGCCGAAGTAGCCCGCCTCAAGAAGGGCGGTCAGGACGCCGCCGAACTGATTGCCTCCATGCGCGAGGCCGGCGAGCGCATCAAGGAACTGGACGCCGCTATCCACGACGTCGAAGACGAGCTCCAGCAGGAGATGCTCAAAATCCCCAATACCCCCCATACCTCTGTGCCCGATGGTTTGAGCGACGCCGACAATAAACCGGTACGCCACTGGGGCGAGCTACCCCGCCTGGAGTTTGAACCGCGGCCGCACTGGGAGATCGCGGAACACCTGGGGATCATCGATTTTGAGCGCGGCGGCAAGGTGGCCGGGGCGCGTTTTGTCTTTTACCGCGGCGCCGGGGCACGGCTGGAGCGGGCTCTGATTAACTTTATGCTCGACCTGCACACCATCAAACACGGCTATACCGAATTTTTCCCGCCCTTCCTGGTGAACAGCGCCAGCATGCTGGGTACCGGCCAGTTGCCCAAGTTTGCCGCCGATATGTTCCATGTCGAAGGAACGGATTACTACCTGATACCTACGGCTGAAGTGCCGGTAACCAACCTCTACCGGGGTGAGGTCCTGGACGGCGAGCTGCTGCCCCTTTACCACGTAGCCTACAGCGCCTGCTTCCGCGCCGAGGCCGGGGCTGCCGGCCGCGACACCCGCGGCCTCATCCGCCAGCA
>DFYS01000154.1:0-908 GCA_002383405.1 Moorella sp. UBA4076 | reverse complement strand
GCTACCTACCGCGAGATCTCTTCCTGCAGCAACTTTGAAGATTTCCAGGCGCGGCGTGCCGATATCCGTTACCGCCCCGGCCCCAAGGAGAAGCCGCGTTTTGTCCATACCCTCAATGGCTCCGGGGTGGCCGTCGGCCGGACGGTAGCGGCCGTGCTGGAGAACTACCAGCAGGAAGACGGCACGGTTTTAATCCCTAAAGCCTTGAAACCCTATATGGGCGGCCTGGAAGCCATCCGGCCGGGGCAGGAATAAGCGGCGATCGGGAGCAGATATGAACCCCGCCGCAGCAGGGGGTAACCCCCGGGAGCTGGTTGATGCTCATTGAAATAGCAGCGCGTTACCTGCTGGCGATGGGGTGGATGCAACGCGGGCGCTGTTGCGTTGCTGCCGGACCTGGAGGCAGTTTTTTTAAGCATGTTCGATGACCGGCAATTGGTCTTGCGGGCCCTCGGGGCAGAGGCGAAGGGTTATGTTTTAAAACGGGCCGGGATAGGGGAACTGATGCAATCCATCCGCCTCCTGACGCCGGTCGCTACCGGCCCCGGATATCCTACAGTGGCCGGGTTTTTACTTTTTCAGCGGAGGCCTTCGTTGCTGGAGACCCGCTGGAAGTCAAGGTTGACAAACGTTCAATATCTGGCGATTGACAGTGCCGGACGCCGTATGTTATACTAACCATGCAACTTTCAAGGAGGGGTGTCCGAGGGGTTTAAGGAGCTGGTCTTGAAAACCAGTGATGCTTTTTAAGGGCACCGTGGGTTCGAATCCCACCCCCTCCGCCAGCAGATCATAACTGGGGAGAGATGGCCGAGTAGGTCGAAGGCGGTCGCCTGCTAAGCGAGTACACTGGGAAACCGGTATCGAGGGTTCGAATCCCTCTCTCTCCGCCACTATATACGGTATCG
>DFYS01000128.1 GCA_002383405.1 Moorella sp. UBA4076 | reverse complement strand
CCCATCCCTGCCCCCACTCACTGCATGGAATAAGCCAGGACCTGATCCCGTTTTAAACAGCGCATTACTACGGTGCCTTCTTTTTCCCACACGGTAACATAGTCGCCGGGCTCCCAGCAGAGCTGCTTCCTTACTTCTTTCGGAATGACCACCTGGCCGCGGGTGGATATCCTGGTGATAAGTAAAGGCTTCTTTTTCATCACTACCACCTCCCTGTTAAGATTAGAACAACTATACTCCATTCCACGGCTGGAGGTAGACGAGGATGGTTGGGACCGAGGATTGTTCCAGTTCCAACTGCGCTACATTCCACCTGCGGCTCATATCCTTTCAAACAGCATTTGCCGGCTGACTGGAAACCGAAGAATACCCGCATCATCGCTCCGATTGAACAGCATTGGCAGCTTTTTCATCATTTCCCTCAGCCCAAACGCCAGGGCGAAGTTACCGGTCTATATCACCAGCTCCGCATCATCACCCAAAAACATACGCAGCGCCCGGCGATTATCCCCGGCGTGGCAGACCTTAGCGCTCTTCCCCAGCAGGCTGTCCTCAATGCGCTGGATGTCTTTAATCTCGCAGCCTTCCAGGATCACTGAATGCTCCAGGCCTACATTATAGAGGCGGCAGTTATCACCAATAGCTGTAAACGGACCGACGAAGCAGTTTTCTATCACGCAGTCCCTGCCGATAACGGCCGGCCCCCTGACCACGCTGTTTTTTACCACCGTACCAGTGCCGATTTCTACCCGGCCGCTGACATGGCTTCCCGCATCAACTTCGCCCCTGATTTCCAGCCGGGCGTAGGCATCAAGCACCGCCCGGTTGGCCTCCAGGATATCGTCTTTCTTGCCTGTATCCAACCACCAGCCCTCTACCCGGCGGGCGGCCACGTGATGACCCCTATTCAAAAGCTCCTGGATGGCGTCGGTAATCTCCAGCTCCCCCCGCCAGGAGGGTTTGAGGCCCTCAATGGCCTGGTGGTCCAAATAGGCTTATTGGCTACAGGGATAAGCTGCTTCGCCGTCGTATAAGTAAGGGGGCGCAAGCGCGTACCCTTACCGCCGGACAGGATCAGGGCTTTCATTATATCTACACCTCTTTTTAACGGTACCTGGTAATCCAGTCAAAGCCAATGGCCGGGTCATTCCAGGGGATACGTTTTTCGTCCGGGTTGGAGCGGTTGTAAGAAGCAGTGGTAAAGTAGATTATAACGGCAGGTTCTTTGCCCAGCACGCGGTAGCCGTGAGCCACCATGCGGGGTATGAGGAGTAAAATAGGATTGTCTTCACCCAGGTAGAAAACATTTGTTACGCCCCTGGTGGCGGAATCCTCCCGCAGGTCGTAAAGGACCACCTGGGCATTGCCCACCGGGAAAAACCACAGGTCCTCCTGGTGCTCGTGGTAGTGAAAAGCCTTGATCACCCCGGGATAGGACTTGGACATGGAAGCCTGGCCGAAGCGGGAAAACACTTCGTCATCTTCCCGTAAGATTTCCATAAAAAAGCCCCGGTCGTCGCAGTGCCTGATCATTTTTTTGATTTGCACCCCGGCAATCATGATCGCACCTCTCCCTTCAAGTAATCCCGCAGGGCTTCCTGCCAGGGGCGTAAGCCCGGCAGTCCCGCCCGAGCTGGCCGCGGCCGCCGGTAATGATAACTTTCATCCCCGGACCTCCCCCAGCCTGGCGGCATACATCCGCCGGTAGTAATCCCGGTACTCTCCGGACTTGATTTTCCGCCACCAGCCCCGGTTCGCGCAGTACCAGCTGATGGTTTCTTGCAGGCCCTGTTCAAAATCACAGGCCGGCTGCCAGCCCAGCTCCCGGCGCAGCTTGACAGCGTCCAGGGCGTAGCGGCGATCATGGCCCGGCCGGTCCTAGACAAAGGAAATCAGCGATTCCGACTTGCCCAGCTCATGTAACACCCGGCGGACTATCTCAATGTTAGTCCTTTCATTATTGCCGCCAATATTGTAGATCTCTCCGGAGCGGCCTGCACGGAGGACCAGGTCCAGGGCGGCGCAGTGGTCGCCCACGTGCAGCCAGTCGCGCACGTTCAGCCCGTCGCCGTACACCGGCAAGGGCCTGTCCTCCAGGGCATTGGTAATCATCAGGGGGATCAGCTTTTCCGGAAACTGGTACGGCCCGTAGTTATTGGAGCAGCGGATAACGATCACCGGCAGGTGGTAGGTTTTATATCGAACCTGCTCAGGCGCTGCTGCCAATACCACAGCGACAGCAGCCAGCTTAAGTATGGGCTTCCGGCGTCAATGCTGGCAGGCCGACCTTCAGGCAGGCTGGGTAGTTACTTCGCTCTTTTTCCAGGAGATGAAGACTCCTGCTCCAGGCTCGAAAATCAGCCTGAATTGAGTAATATAGTCATATTTTGCGGCCCAAGCGGGGACTAAAACACCAGGCAACAACCCGAAGAAGGCTTTTGGCAGCACAATCACTTATATAATAGAGCACACAAACTCCAGCAGGTTACCCCCTTCGAACAATGCCCCCCGGATACCAGCGGCACGGGCGGCCAGCAGGTCCTTTTCCCGGTCACCGATCATCAAGCTACTTACCGGATCTACCGGCCATTCAGCCAGCGCACGCTTGATCAGCCCGGGGGAAGGTTTGCGGCAATCACACTCCAGGCGGTAGGGGGCAAGACCTTCTGTGGGGTGATGGGGACAATAATATGTGGCATCGATATGGGCGCCACAGCGTCTGAGCTCTTCATTAACCCAGGCAGTAAATTGCCGGAACCCTTCCTCTGTATAACAGCCCCGGGCTATACCGGCCTGGTTGGTAATTACAATGACCAGGTACCCCCGGTCGTTGAGCCATTTCACCGCCTCAGGTGCTCCATCCACCCAAGCGAAGTCCTCCGGCCGGTGGACATAACCGCAGTCAATATTCAGCACCCCGTCACGGTCCAGGAAAACGGCAGGTTTTCTCTGCCACATAGGCACGGAAACATCCGCTTCATTCACACTTTCTTTCAGACCGATATCAATAAAAAAGCCATTGTAGGCCCGGCCTTTCAACAGCCCGCCGGCAGCCAGCAGGGGGAACAAATCCTTTTCCAGGGAACACGGCACTGAGGAAAGTTTTTTCACTGTTTCCCGGCGCATTACATAAACTCCGCCGTTGACTAGACCGCGACCCAGACCCGCCTTTTCATAAAAACCGGCAACGGTATCTTCCACCAGGCAGACTTCGCCGTACCGCCCCACATTTTCTACATAGCGCAGGGCCATGGCAGCTGCAGGCCTGCCTGTTTTCATCAACAGGGCCAGGTCCAGGTAGTTCAGATCAAACAGCGTATCCCCGTTCACCACCAGAAAAAAATCATCCAGTTTGGGCGCCGCCAGTAATAAAGCCCCACCCGTACCGGCCGGTTCCCGTTCCACCACATAGTCGATGGAAACTCCGTAGCAACTGCCATCACCAAAATGTTCCATGATCTGCTCCGCCAGATACCCAACGGAAATCAAGATCCTGGTTATGCCATGCCTTTTGAGGTTCCAAACAATATATTCCAGAAAGGGTCTACCCCCAACCGGCAGCAAGGGTTTGGGGGTTTGCCTGGTCAGTTCCCCCAGCCGGGTACCCAGCCCACCGGCCAGGATCAAAGCCTGGCTTAACATAGCTCTTCCTCCACTAGCTGGGCAATAATGTGGCCGATCATGATATGCATTTCCTGGATACGGGGTGTGCTGCCGGACGGCACCCAAAGGCACAGATGACAAAAATCCTTTAGCCGGCCGCCCCCTTCACCGGTCAGTCCGATTACCTTCAGGCCGTTTTCAGAAGCTGTCACGGCGGCACGTAAAATATTGGGACTGTTGCCGCTGGTGGATATAGCCACCAGCACGTCGCCCTCCCGGCCATGGGCCAGCACCTGCCGGGCAAAAACCTCCTCAAAGCCATAATCGTTGCCAATGGCACTAAGCACTGAGGTGTTGGTATGCAGCGCCAGGGCCGGATACGGCCGCCGTTCCTTTAAAAAGCGACCCACCAGTTCACCGGCGATATGCTGGGCGTCGGCAGCCGAACCACCGTTGCCGCAAAGCAACACTTTGCCCCCGGCTGCCAGGGCGTCTGCTACCAGGGCGGCAGCCTGGCAGATAGCAGGAACTATCTCGCGGAGAGCAGTAACAAGATGCATATGCTCTTCCAGGGCGGAAATGACGGCAACTTCCGAAGTCCCGCTTTTTAGGTTACTGTCCATGTACGCACGCCCTCCTGCACAAAACTAAAGTTAACCAGCTGAGCATTTAATTGCAGCAAACGGTTCTGCACGGCAAATCGCCGGCGGGGATCGCAGAAGAAAAACATGAAGCCCCCACCCCCGGCACCGCTGATTTTGCCTCCCAGCGCCCCGGCCCGCCGGGCCTCATAATAGATCTCATCAATCCTGGAATTACTAATCCCATCTGCCATCTTCTTTTTATTTTCCCAGGCAGCGTCCAGCAGTTCCCCAAATGTACGCAAACGGCCCAACAAAAGCGCCCTTTTCATTTCATAGGCCAGTTCCTTAATCCTGTCCATAGCCTGAACCGCTTCTTCCCTGCCTCCCATGTAGTTCTGAACCTGCCTTTCAATAATATGGGAAGAAAAATGCTGCCCTCCCACATAGGCAAATATCAGGCTGTATTCCAGTTCACAAATAGTTTCGGGGCGCAACCGCAGCGAATTAACCACAGTTAAGCCATTGTGAAATTCGATAAAACTGAACCCGCCAAAAGCCGCCGCATACTGGTCCTGCTTGCCTCCCTTTATACCCACTTCCATTCTTTCGATACGGTAGGCCAGTTCGGCAATTTGATAACTATCCAGGGGCAGCCGCTGGTAATCGGCTATGGCGCCGATTAAAGCCACCGTTATGGCCGAAGAAGATCCCAGACCGGAGCCTGGCGGCGCATCATTATGCAGATAGATCTCCATGCCTTCCGAAAAACCGTTCTGCTGCCGGAAATGATCAATAACACCTTTGGCCAGATCCAGCTGCCCGTCATAAACAAAGGAATCATCAATACCATAGGAAATACTGGAGTCGTAGTCCAGGCTGCGCACCTCAAATTTGTCCCCACCAGGGATAAGAGTGGCACAGGCATAGCGGTTAACAGTAGCACTCAGCACAACCCCGCCCCGCTCATCACAATAGGGCGGCACATCAGTGCCACCGCCGCCAAAACTAATACGTAATGGTGCCCTGGTCCGGATCAGCAATATTCATCACATCCCCTCACTAATCGAATAGTATGACATTGACCGGCACCAGGACGCGAATCAGACTGGTGACGTTTTCGGCGTAGGCCGGGCCAAAAATGCCCTGAAGCCACGGCGTCAAAAAAGATAGAGATTGAATGTTTCCCCAACCCGGACTAGCCGGAACCTAACTTTGCCACGCCATTTTCTTTCCACTTTGCGTAGATATTCGGACTTAATGGACTAAAGCAAGGGCGGTGGTGATCGCCAAGTCTTTTCCCGCCACGCCCCTTACGTCGTATTCCCGCGAAATAGAAGGTTCAGGATTTAGTCCAGCCCATAGTATATCCCCAGTACCTTCAAGCACTCTTAAGTCCTTTGTTCGCCAGCCGTCTCCTGCTCTCTCAGCGCTCTTAACAGCGGCCAGACCACCACTGCCGCCACCGCGAAGTGGGCCAGGGCGTAGGCGCTCCCAATACCGTTTAAGCCAAACCTTCCCAATAGCCACCAGCCCGCCCCCAGGGAGATAAACGAGAGAACGCTAGTTTGGATTACGATCAGGTAGACCCGCTTTTTCACCTGGTTTACTGTGATGAAAAGAACATTCACGCACTGCGGAATCACAGCCAGGGCCAGGTAGCGCACGGCGCCCGCGCCGTTTTGAGCGTAAGCCGGGCCAAAGAAGTGCAATAACCACCCTCCCAGGACAACCATCGCCCCCACGGCCGGCAGGGAAAGCAGCAGGGACAGGGCCAGGGCCCGCCGGCCGTTTTGGGCCAGCTTTTGCTGCTCGTGCGACCCTTCGGCAAAAAGAGACTGGGCCATGCCCCCGGGGATGACCGCCAGCACCATAGTCATCATCCAGGCAATATAAAAATACGCGCTCTTTTCCGGCCCGAGGGTGTTTAAGACCATCAGGGGGTAGACGAAACCGGGAGCGCTGTTTAACAAATTGGCCAGGTAATTAGCAAACGAATAAGGCAGCATTTGCTTTACCGCACCACCCACCCAGGCCGGGCGCGGGCAGTACCCCGGGTAAACAGAGGGCAAAAACATAAACCAGGCCAGCAGCACTCCCGCCGCCACCGCCACCCCGGTGCCGGCAAAGATACCGTAACCGTTCAGCCGGGCAAGCACAAGGACGGGCAGGGGCAGCTTTAAAATGCCGATAATCGTGTTTTTCCAGAAAACAT
>DFYS01000089.1 GCA_002383405.1 Moorella sp. UBA4076 | reverse complement strand
CTGCACCACGTTGGTGGCCCGCGCCGTTGATAGTTCCCAGTTGGAAGGGAAAGCCGGGGTACTGATGGGCAGGTTGTCGGTATGGCCTTCCACCCGCAGGTAATTGGGGAGCCGGGCCAGGGCCTGGCCTACCTGGCGCAGGAGGGAGCGGGCTTCCGGGGTCAGTGTGGCCGAAGCCCGCGGAAAAAGGACGGTGTCGGCCATGCTGACTACCAGCCCGCGCTCTTCGGTTATTAAAGTCAACTGTCCCTGGAGGCCCTCCTGTTCGATATACTGCTGCAATTCCAGTTGGACCTGCGCCAGCTCGGTCCTTTCCAGGCTTTGTCCCTCCGTACTTTGGCCCCCTGGGGCCGGGGTGACCCCCGGGACTACGGATGCTAACCCACCGTCTTCAAAAAGGCCCGGCGCCGGTGCGCCAATAAAAGCTTGCGCCAGAGAACCAGCCAGGGCGGCCATCTTCTGGGCGTTGATGCTGCTGATAGAATACATAACCACGAAAAAGATCATCAACAGGGTAATCAGGTCGGAATAGGTTAAGAGCCAGCGTTCCTGGTTATTATGGTTGGCCCTTGTGGTCTGGCGCCTGGCCACTTACGGTTACCCCCTTCGCGGCTGTTTTTATAGCTGCTGTTTTTGCACCTGCAATGGACCGTTGCTTATCCGGGGCCAGGAAGGCCGTCAGGGTACTGCGAATAAGGGTGGGGTTGCGGCCGGCCTGGAGGGCCAGCACTCCCTCCAGGATGAGTTCCTGGTAAAGGCGTTCCCGGGCCGCCCTGTTTTTTAGCTTGGCGGCAATGGGCAGCCACAGCAGGTTGGCTGTGGAGACCCCATACAGAGTGGCGATAAAGGCCATGGCGATGGAAGGGCCCAGCTTATCCGGCGTGCTGATGTTGCTCAAAACATGGACCAGACCCATGACGGTGCCGATGATGCCCATGGTCGGGGCATAGCCGCCGGCGGCCTCGAAGACGCCGATGCCGGCGGCATGGCGCTCACCGGTGGCGTAAATATGCTGTTCCAGAACATTGCGGGTCTGCTCCGGGTCAGTGCCGTCCACTACCAGCTGCAGGGCCGCCCGCAGGAAGGCGTCGCTGACGGTGGCCAGTTCCCTTTCCAGCCGGACAAAGCCTTCCTTGCGGGCCATGACGGCATAATTAACGATGGTTTCAATGGCCTGTCCCAGGTCGATGGGTTTTTCCCGCAAGGTTACCTTCAATAAACGCGGGATGTTCAAGAGTTCCTCCCGGCTCAAACCGATCATCGTGGCGCCGATGGTGCCGCCGAAGACGATTATCGCCGCCGTCAGGGCCAGCAGGGCGCCGGGGTGACCGCCCTCCAGGATAAAGCCGGCGATAAGGGAGCCAAAACCGATAATCAACCCCAGGATAACATTGAGGTCCAAAAAGATCATCCATCCTTTCTTATTTTATCCTGCTGCTGGTGNNCCCGGCACTCAATCACGGGCGGCTCGCTCTTCAGCGGGCAGGCTGGATGGCCGGTTGAGTGCCGGGCTGCATAGTCCCTTAAGTCTGAACATCTCCGCCAGGTGGGAAGAAAATAGCGCGGCAGGATTTGGGTTTAAGTATATGCCGGGTGAGGCTCATCCACCATCCACATCAATTACTCAAGCGGGTTATGGGGCAGGGGCTGGTTTTACCAACTCCCTGGCAATATTCGACGTGAAAACTTTAAATCCTTGTCATTGACCGCTTAAAAATCCTGTGTTAACATTAAGTTTAAGTTAAATAGGAAGCAATATTACTCGCGGGAAGGAAGATAAAAAAATGAATGATCTGTTAATCCGGCGGGCAAGGCTGATGGATGAACCGGGGACTGTTGACGTCGCCATTAAAGACGGGCGCATTGTCGCCGCCGGGGGAGGGGTGGCCGGCTCGGCGCGGCAGATGGTGGATGCCGCCGGCAGGCTCTTAGTACCGGCCTTCATCGATGCCCACACCCATTTGGACAAGGCCCTGACGGCGCCGGCCGAAGGGGTGAGCTCCCTGGAGGAAGCGATTGAGGATTTCCAGCGCCGCAGCCGCCGCATGGAAAAGAATGATTTTATCGACCGCGGCCGCCGGGTGCTGAAAATGGCCCTGCGCCACGGTACCACCACCATGAGGACGCATATTACCGTCAGTGAAGGGGTGGGCCTGAAAGGGGTGGAGGCAGCCCTGGCTTTGAAAGAGGAGTTCGCCGGTCGGGTCGACCTGCAGGTCATTGTCATGGCCAGCGGCCTGGAACCAGAACCGGCGCCGCCGGTGACCGATCTCCTGGAAGAAGGCTTACGCCTGGGGGCCGCCGGCCTCGGCGGCGCCCCGCACCTGGCGGACCGGATGGAGGCCTGGGTGGATTTTATCTTTGCGCTTGCCGCACGTTATAGCGTTCCGGTCGACCTGCACGTCGACGAGACCGACGAACCCTCTGTCGCTTCCCTGGAGTATCTTGCCGCGAAGACCATCCAGACCGGCTACCAGGGCCGGGTAGTAGCCGGCCACTGCTGCGGCCTGGCGGCCGTCGATGAAAAGACGGCGGCGCGGGCTATAGCCGCGGTCAAAGAGGCGGGTATCAGTGTCATCACCCTGCCGTCCTGCAACCTTTACCTGATGGGACGCCGGGATAAGGGCCTGGTCCGCCGGGGGGTCACCCGGGTGCAGGAACTCCAGGCCGCGGGGGTGAATGTCGCCTATGCCTCCGATAATATTCGTGACGCCTTCCGGCCCTTCGGCAATGCCAATATGCTGGAGGAGGCCCTGATTACCGCTCAGGTGCTGCAGATGGGGACACCCCTGGAGCTGAAAAATATCCTCCACATGGGTACCAGTAACGCTGCCGCAGCCATCGGCATGGAGGATTACGGCATCAAATCCGGCGGGCGTGCCGACCTGGTCCTGCTGGACGCTCTGACCCCGGCCGACGCGATTATCGGCCAGGCGGAAAAGGTCTGCGTGATCAAAGGCGGCCGCGTCGCCGCGCGCAATGACAAAAAATCTGATCTTATTTTGTAGCAGGTTGCTTTATAAGCCGGCAGCGGGTATACTATGGGTGAAATGTAGGGGGTATGACCTTGTTAGTCGATCTCAATCCCATCGCCTTTCAGGTAGGACCGGTAGCCGTGCGCTGGTACGGCATCTTCATGGCCCTTTCTTTTCTGGGGGGGTCCTGGTACCTGTACCGGGAGGGCCTGCGGCGCGGCCTGGAGGAGGATTTTCTCCTCAACCTGGCCATTATCGTCATCGTCGCCGGTGTTATCGGCGCCCGCTTAATGTTTGTTCTGGCCAACTTCCCCGGCTGGTTTTTGACCGACCGCATGCAGATCCTGAAAATCTATGAAGGCGGCCTTTCCTGGCACGGTGGCCTACTGGGCGGCTTCCTGGCCGGGTGGCTTTACGCTTCGGCAAAAAGGGTCGGTATCAACAAACTGGCTGACCTGGTGGTGCCCGGCCTGGCCTTCGGGTATTTCCTGGTGCGCATCGCCAACATCTTTAACCAGGAGATCCTGGGCCGGACCACCGATCTATGGTTCGGCCGCTGGCCGGCCCAGGTTATCGGCTCGGCCATCGGCCTCTTGCTCCTGGCCCGCTTTTTTTACGTCCAGAGCAAGAACCCTCCCGAAGGCTACCAGTTCTGGTCCTTCATCTTTTACCACCAGCTGCTGCGGGCGGTCATCGAAGAGACGGTCCGCGATAACCCCCTGGAAGTCTGGGGCTACATTGTCCCCCACTGGGGCCTGGGCTTCTTCACCCTGGTGCAGCTGACCACCCCGCCTATTCTCCTCCTGGCCTACTACTTCATGTGGCGGGCGCGGCGCTACGGTGGTCGCGGCCGCGACAATTACCGCATCGATTTTTCCGCCCGGTAGACCGTGGCTGCTAAATATTAATGCAGATATAACGAACGCTTCATTGGTCCTTAAACCGGTGCTGCTACAATGAAACCCGTCAGGATAATATACCAGGGGAGGCAGTACCTAATGTGGCAGCAGAAGTTGACCGGTTTTTTGCGTGAGTGTTACTGGCTGGTGGAGCAGGTTTTGGAAGCCCCCTACGAGCTGGAGCGGATTAAGGAACAGCTGAACAGGAAGGTGGACGAACCGGAGCGTCAGGAAGCCGGCCCGAAAGGCAGCCTGACGGCAGGGGAGGATAAAAAGGTTGCCTGAAGAGTTTTGAAGGCGGGGTCTCGCTAAAAGCGCAGGCCCCGCTTTTATTATGCTCCCTGTTTGAGGGGAAACAATAGACATTGCGGCCTGGGAAGCGATGTCCCGCACCCAGGACTTTCACTGGCAGATAGATCATGTAGCCGCCGCCATCGCCACCCTCCAGGCACTTTTCTAATCGATGTTTTACCCTGAACATAGGAGGATCACGGCTATATTGCGAAAATTAACCCTGTTTTAATTGTATCTTAACCTGAACGTGGTATATTTTTTTTGACGCTCTACCTGCAGCCTGATGTTCGCTGGCAGTGGATGAAATAACATTATGGCAGGCTTCAATCAGGAACCCGGCGACTAATTGGCAATATATTGCCTTCTGACTTGTAGCCTCTGGCATCTGTTTCCAATGTGGGCTCCGCCCACAACCCAATCTTGCCGGTGTGACCATTTCTCCTTTGCTGTATATAGCGGCCTAAACAACTTGTTT
>DFYS01000011.1 GCA_002383405.1 Moorella sp. UBA4076 | reverse complement strand
TGGTGCCGCTCGCAAGCGGCATGGGTGTCTACCATGAAAATAGCGTTCTTGCGAAACAGTACGCTGGTCTACTGAGGTGGGGCAGGCTCTTCCAGGGTGTAGCGGTACTGTTCGATGACCGGGTTGGCCAGCAGGCGCCGGCACATCTCCTCTACCTGGCGGCCGGCTGCGGCGCGGTCGTCCTGGTCCAGCTGCAGCTCCAGATATTTGCCGACACGCACCGATGCTACGCCTGTATACCCCATAGTTTTGAGGCTGTTACCCACCGCCTCGCCCTGGGGGTCAAGGACGCCGGGTTTTAAGGTGATGTAAATCCTGGCTAGCAACATGGGGATACCCTCCGAAAATAGATGTAAGAAGCGGGAGGTGAGAAGCGGGAGACTTGTAGGTCCATGGTTAACTCATGGCCTCAGTCTCTCCACCCGGCGTAAAACCTCTTCATATGCGTCCTCAACACCGCCCAGGTCGCGGCGGAAGCGGTCCTTGTCCAGCTTTTCGCCGCTGCTGCGGTCCCAGAAACGGCAGGTGTCGGGGGAGATCTCGTCCGCCAAAAGAATCCGGCCGTGATGCAGGCCGAACTCCAGCTTGAAGTCCACCAGGGCCAGGCCGGCCGGTCGCAGGAAGTCAGCCAGCAGTTCGTTTATCTGCCAGGCATAGCTCTCCATTTCTTGCACCTGGGCCGCGCTGGCCAGTTCCAGAGCGGCAATGTGATAGTTATTGATCATCGGGTCGTGGAGCTCGTCGGATTTATAATAGAGTTCCAGCACCGGCCTTTTAAGGGTTGTCCCTTCCGCAAGGCCCAGGCGTTTGGCCAGGCTGCCGGCGGCGATATTACGCATCACCACCTCCACCGGGATAATGGTCACCGCCCGTACCAGGATCTCGCGGGCGCCAACCTGGTCAATAAAGTGCGTGGGAATATCCCGGCCGGCCAGCATCTGGAAAAACAGCGCCGACAGGCGGGCGTTGATCTCGCCCTTGCGGGTGATGGTGCCTTTTTTCAGGCCGTCAAAAGCAGTGGCGTCGTCCTTGAATTCCACCAGGTAGCGGTCCGGGTCACCGGTGCGGTAGACCTTCTTGGCTTTGCCTTCGTAAAGCATTTCTCCCCTGGTAAGCATCAGATTTTCCCCCCTGCAAATATTCTTTTAGAGATCTATGTTTACGGTATATTTTTGCCACCGACCCCCGGAACATCCCTGCCAGTTGGCACCTTCACCGCGCCATTTTTTGCTTTGTAACTTGTAACCGCCCCGGCGGCACCAGCAGCAGGAGGAAAACGGCAGGGTGGTAGAAGTCGGCAGGTAGCTGGCCCTGGCTCAGCGTTGGCTCGGCAACGGCTCTACTCCAACCCGGCGCGGCGGAAGATGTAGTCCACGTGGCGCAGGTGGTAGTCATAGTCGAACAGGGCCTCGATTTCCCTGGCGTCCAGGCGGCCGGTGATATCGGCGTCCTGCAGGACAAGTTCCTGGAAAGGCCGGTGGATCTGCCAGGCCTGCATGGCGTTGCGCTGCACCCACGTGTAAGCCGTCTCCCGCAAAACACCCTTGTTTACCAGCGCCAGGAGCAGGCGCTGGGAGAAAACCAGGCCGCCGGTGGCCTCCAGGTTGCGGCGCATATTCTCCGGGTAGATGTTAAGACCGGTGATGATTTCCGTAAACTTGACCAGCATATAGTCGAGCAGGATGGTGCTGTCGGGGATTATCACCCGTTCGACTGAGGAGTGGGTGAGGTCGCGCTCGTGCCAGAGAGCGACGTTTTCCAGCGCGGCCAGGGCGTTGCCGCGCAGCACCCGTGCCAGGCCGGCCACCCGCTCGCTCATGATGGGGTTGCGCTTGTGAGGCATGGCCGAGGAACCCTTCTGGCCGCGGGCAAAGGGCTCTTCAACCTCTAAAATATCGGTGCGCTGCAGGTTGCGAATCTCCGTAGCCATCTTCTCCAGCGAGCTGCCGATGATGGCCAGGGTAGTCAGGTACTGGGCGTGGCGGTCACGCTGGACGATCTGGGTGGAAACAGCGGCCGGTTGCAGGCCCAGGCGCCGGCAGACATGCTCTTCCACGCGGGGGTTGATATTGGCGAAGGTGCCGACAGCACCGGAGATTTTACCGGCGCTGATCATTTCTTTCGCCTGTTCCAGCCGCGCCAGGTTGCGGTCCACTTCCATCACCCAGAGGGCCATTTTCAGGCCGAAGGTGGTGGGCTCGGCATGGACGCCGTGGGTGCGGCCGATCATCAGGGTGTATTTATGTTCGCGGGCCTTTTGCGCCAGTGCGGCGCGCAGGTCCTGGAGGCGCCGCAGCAGCAGGTCGGCGGCGTCGCGCATCTGGACGGCCAGGGCGGTGTCCAGGACGTCGGAGGAGGTCATCCCCAGGTGGATGTATTTGGAGGCGTCACCCACTTTTTCGGCGACGGCGGTGAGAAAAGCCAGGACGTCATGGCGGGTGGTGGCTTCAATCTCATTGATCCGGTCAATGTCGAAAGCGGCTCTGGCCTTGATTTCCTCCAGGGCGGCCGCCGGGATCCGGCCCAGCTCGGCCCAGGCCTCGCAGGCGTAGATCTCGATGGCCAGCCAGGTACGGAATTTGTGCTCCGCTTCCCAGATTTTGCCCATTTCCGGCAGGGTATAACGCTCGATCATTTCTGTCCCTCCCGCAAGTAGTTTTCGATCCCCAGCTGGGCGAGTTTGGCGTCCTTTGCCGCTACTTCCCGCGCCAGCTCCTCCTTGTAAGCAGCCAGACGCGTCTGCAGGTCCGGGTCGTTGAGGGCCAGGATCTGGGCCGCCAGGATAGCGGCGTTGGCGGCGCCGTCGATGGCCACTGTGGCCACCGGGATACCTTTCGGCATCTGCACCATCGCATAGAGGGAATCGACGCCGCCCAGGGCTGTTGTCCGGATGGGGACGCCGATGACCGGCAGGGTGGTTGCCGCCGCCAGCACGCCGGCCAGGTGGGCCGCCCCGCCGGCAGCGGCGATGATGACCTTGAGGCCGCGCCTGGCGGCACTGCGGGCATAATTATGAGCAGCATCCGGGGAGCGGTGGGCGGATATTATTCTTGTTTCATAGGGGACCTGGAAGCGCTCCAGCATAGCCGCCGCCCCGGCCATGACGGGCAGGTCCGAATCGCTGCCCATAACAATACCGACCTGGATCACCGCAGTTAATTCCCCCGTTTTCATCCTGCTGCTAATGCCACCTTGCTATATGGATTTTTTAACACATAACAGTCCCGCCACCGGCCACTTGCCCCTTTGCACTCTAACACACCTGGCTTTATGGGGCTGTCCATCCCAACCCGGACTAGCCGGAACCAAACTTTGCCACGCCATTTTCTTTCCACTTTGCGTAGATGTCCGGACTTAATGGACCAATGTGGGCTCCGCCCACAACCCAATCTTGCCGGCGAGACCATTTCTCCTTTGCTGGCTATCGCGGCCTAAACAACTTGTTTTTTATGGCAGTTTTGAAGCCGTAAGGTACTAACACACCTGGCTTTATGGAGCTGTCCATCCCAGCCCGGACTAGCCGGAACCAAACTTTGCCACGCCATTTTCTTTCCACTTTGCGTAGATGTTCGGACTTAATGGACTAAAAGCAGCCTTATAGCTGGACCCTCTTCTGCCTTTAGGATTATTCACCCGGCTGCAATTTATCCTGGAACTAAAGAACCCAGGCCAGGGCAGGTCGCGCAACGCTGAAACCTACCCGCCTGGGTTTTTGCCCCTCCGGTGTAGCACTATATCATGTGCCTGTACCACTCGGACCTGGCCGCGGCCGCTCCCGCGCGGAACCCTGAGGTACACTTTCAGGCTGTAGCCAGGGCAATTTACGGTTGCCCGCTAGAAACCCGGAAGCCCTATCCTTCCGGTTATACAGACCTTGACTTTATTCACTTTTCGCCCCCATAATAGCAGAAGAGGTAACAACTGTCAATATATTTTCGCGCCATTGTGTCACCCGACTGTGATATTGTCACCCTGTAAAATGACCAATAGCACTATGCTTTACCATGCTAATCAGTAACCGTAGAGTTAGGCCTGCCGCTGAAAATAGCTCCTGTTAAGTTCCTGTTCACTTACTACGCCCTTTCTCCAGTGTTCCAGCAATGATAGCGCGCGCCTCCGCCAGGGTAGCGGCGGTGTAGATGTTGTTTATTATCCTGTCCAACTGCTCCAAATTAGTACATTCCCTGACTTGTTGCTGCAGGTCCAGGGAGGCCTCACCAAACCGTATCTCCAGGTATTTGCCGATGGCCTCCTGAGCCATCTCAGCTTTGCCTTCTGCTTTGCCTTCTGCTTTGCCTTCTGCTTTGCCTTCAATCCGGCCCTTGCTTTCCGCAGTTTTCAGCCCGGAGTGATAATCCATCTTCCATTTGAGACGCGATAAATACTGCGCTCGCGTCCGGGGATCCTGGCTCAGCCGTTCCCACTCCCGCACCGCTTTGTGCAATACTGGATCGCTCATGGCCTGGCCCTCCATTTCCCTGGCTATCTCCTGGTCTTCATTGGCCTCCAGCAGCAGAAACCACTTCGTCAGCGGCTCTTCTTTTGCTTGCAGCTGACCCTGCTTCCATTTGGCTAGCATCTTGGGTAGCTCGATAAAGCGTATCTCTTCGACATCGGTTAGTTGGAAACCTTCTGTTTCCTCTTTCCTGCCTCCGACTTATACTTTCAGGGTGGTTTGCGCTGAACTACCCGGCGGCCTGCCTCCTGCTTTCACCGGTCGGAGGGTTGAAAATCCCCCGGTTTTTTTATCTCCCGGTACTCATTGCCATAGATGTCCACATAGATGAGCATCAGCCGCCCGCTCAGAGAGGCCGGCGGTAGCCGCACCTCCCAGCCTTCTTTTTTAATTTTGTCGGCGTAAAAAACGGCATCCAGAGTAAAGGTCCGCCCATTGTAGTCATAATCCACCATGACCATGGCCAGGGTTTCGCGATTGCCTTTCGGCGCCGCCCCTTTTACTGTAGCTTTACTCTGGAAAGTCTGGATGCGGATAACCGCTGCAGTTGCACCGCCCGGCTCGCCTTCCCCGGTTCGGATCAGGTATTCACACTGGACCTCGGGCAAATGGATAAAATCATAGCCCACTGCCTCTGCCATCCGCCGGGCCTTTTTGGCGTTCCAGGAGCGGCCAGCCTGCCAATCGAGGTTAGCTAATTCGTTGATTATCGAACCGGGGACGCGCAGGATGTAGTAGCGCGTCTGACCCCTGGCGCTATAATCCTCCATGAAGGTCACCCTCGTAGCCGGAGCAATGATGAACACACGCGCACTCAGCCTGCCGCCGCTCTGTTCATGTAAAGCGTCGATAAAACCATGATCCAGCACCGCCCCGCCGTCGCGAAGGTGGTTAAAAACCAACACGTCGCCGGCGCCAAGGTAGCCGTCCATTTGCATACGGCCCACAACATGGGGTTCATCCCGGCACTGAAAAAGGTGGAGGGCAAAGCAACGCCATTCCTCCCAGGGCAGGCGCTCGAGCCGGGAAAGATCATCCAGACTCGCGTTATACAGGATGAAGGGGTTGGGAGTAAGGGGGTCGCCCCTGTTGCCGATTTCTTTTTTGAGGGTCAGCAGGCGTTTCTGGATGGTGTAGATGGCCAGCTTACCGCAGTCGATACCTATCCAGCGGCGCCCCAGTTTTTCCGCCACCGCCAGGGTGGTGCCGGAACCGGCAAAGGCGTCCAGCACGATGTCCCCCGGGTTGGAGGAAGCACGAATGATACGGGCGAGCAGTTTTTCATTTTTTTGCGTCGGGAAACCCGTCTTTTCCCCCGAATAGCTCATAATCTGTATCGAGTCAAGGCGGTCTATTTCATAACAGTTCCAGGTGTCCTCCAGAGGATAACCCGCCCCTTTTGGCGGCGAGCCATCGCGCCTGGTATAGCCTTCGGGATAAGGTATATACAACTTATTGAAAATGAAGTTAGCGCTTTTGGTATAGAATAATATAACGTCATGATTTCTGATCCAGTTTCTGGCCTGGGTCTTAAAACCAGAAAGCCAGCCGATCCGCCAGATGATTTCCCGTTGAAAGCAGCTTTCCCCGAAGATTTCATCCATTATTACCTTTATGTAGTGGCTTTTATTCGCATCCAGGTGGACATAAATACTGCCGTTATTGGCCAGCAGGTGCTTCGCTAAGACCAGCCTCTGGCGCAGGAACTCGATATAGCCGGCGCCGCTCAACCAATCTCGATAGGCCCTTTCCTCCTGCGTATTTCTATATTCCTGCCTGGTGGCGAAAGGCGGGTCGATGTAGATTAACCTGACCCCGGGGGAATGGTCGGCATTGGCCAGCCTGCCCGTTTCCTTCCAGCGCAAAAGGCTTTGCATTGCCTGTAAATTGTCGCCCAGAATAAGCATATTGCACCAGTCAACGTTACGGCCCCTGGTAAAAAAAGTCTTGACAGGCTGCAGGGCCGCGGCCACCGTCTGGGTCAGGATATCCTCCTCGCGTTGCTTGCCGGCGTAGACGAGTTCGTATTCGCGGCGCTCGGGGGTAGAGAGCGGGTTTTCTTGCTCGGCAGGCAGGTCAGCGCCCTGTCCCGGTATTTCTGCAATATGACGGCGCCGGCGGGTATTTGGGGTGGTCATATTTGAAACGTACTCCTAATCATTTTTAAGATAGCTTAGATAGTAGCATTATATCATAAGTAAAGAAGCCGGACATAATTACTTGACTATCCATTACAGCTATTTTCTAAAGCCTAACCCGGCACAGCCGAAACCAAAATCTTGCTGCGATATTTTCTTTCCACTTTGCGTAGATCATTGGGACTAAGGGACTAACACGTGGTTCATTGTGTAATCCCCATATTCCACACCCGTTTTATAGAGCATAGTCTTTCGCGTTATGGTGTCCATAATCTTTAACTCCTTTTCCGTAGCGAGAGGGTCTTTCCTTTGCCCTCCTGCCAAAATGTTGATAGTTTACCTTTTTCGGTTACAGCTGGTGACCGCTGAATCTCAATGTATCTACTCTTTTCAAGCGTCTTAAGACCAGAGCCGCCTCTGCCACTGCTCAGGCGCGAAAGGTCGCACAGCACCCCGTACTCGTTGTAAAAATCATACAGGATGGGATTGCCCATTGACAGTATCTTGTTGAAATATGGCACCATGTAGCAGCCGAAAAGTTCATCCTTGACTTCCGACCAGATTTTCTTTTGCTTGAAGAAGCTGCGATTGTCCTTGGGCATACATTATTCCCTCCGTATTGCGTTCGCACGGGTGTATCATTGCTCGTCAACCAAAATCTCAAGCGGCGAGCGGGTGTCGATGAGGTGCCGGAAGCTGGAGTTCGACTGAATGCTCTTGTCGGCAACAATCGCATACTCCCACGGCTTACCGCCGTTCTTGGCGTTCCATTCGCTGACCGTGCGGCAGTATTCCGCGCCGGCGCGTCCTTTTTCCTGAACCTCGGCGGTCTGGATTTCATTGAAGGCTTTGACCTCGCACATATAGATGCGATCGGAGGTCTCCACGATGAAGTCCGGCTCGTAGTTCTGGCGTCGCTTGCCCCAGTAGATGTTGAACTGCTTAGGCGCGGGGCGCAGCCATTTCAGCACGTCGCCGTCCCGCTCCAACACGCGAGCAAATTCCAGTTCAGGAAGGCTGTCAAATTTATAGAGCGTGTGGCAAGCCTTGGTGAAGCCCTTAAACACCTTCTGGCGAACTTCGCCGCCACAGAAGGTGACGGTATAGGCATAAATGTCGTCGGCTTTGACCTTGCTGCCGAAACTGCCCTCTATACGAGAGAAAGGCCGTATCTCGGTTGCGGTATACGCCACGTCGCTCTCGTGAAAATGCTCGTTCATTTGGGCGTAGATGTAATCGGCGATAGTCCGCGCTTGCTGCCGCATCACCTTGTCGGCATCCTCGGCACTCAAGTACGACAAAAAGTGCTTCTTAGCCTGAGCAACAAGTGAGAAAATGAGCTTGCCGCATTTAGAATAGTCGATGTTGTCTTTAACGATGATGTACTTCGCCACTTCGTTTTCCGGGCTGTCGGCAGGCTTCCTGAGCAATTCGATGTCATCGCCCTCAAACTCGACGAGCCGCCCACCCTCGGAGAGTTCCCGCCCGATGATGGTATCGTCGGTCGGGTGCAGATTCAGGTTGCGGGTGTTGAGGTCGAAATCATCAAAGTGGTATACAGAAACGCTCTGCGGGTTGATGACCAGTTCGGGAATTGGGATAATCGTCCCTGTCAAAGCCTCCACACAGTATTCAATCGCGCTCTCGGCCGCCTTGAGGATTTCCTCTTTGCTGATATGCGCATCGGGGAAACGGGTCTGCACCTCCCGGACAATCTGCTTTGTAATAATATCTCTAGTCTGCGTGTCTGTCCGCACATCCGTAAATGACTGCACCCTGCGGGACATATCCACGACGTATAGAGCCGCTTTCTCGGCGACAAATGACGCCACGCCGGTGCGGGTCTCTTCGGGGATGTCATAGCTAAACGAACTCGAAATCTCGTGAGTGAAGTTCTCAGATGATATCTGAACCTCATAGGTCGGCTTAATCTCCACGGACTCGGTCTCGGCGCTTCCCACATCGGGAACAAGCGACGGGTCGAGGTAGTAGACCTTCCGCACGAGGGAGTTCGGGTCATTGGCAAGGGCTACGATAGCCTGATACTTGTCGTGGCTGACGATGGAAAGCCGGTCAACCTCATCCACGCCCGTACGCTGGCCGTATGGCAGGCGAAGCCCGCGGCCGATGGTCTGCTCGGTGAGCGTTTCCGACGCGGAGGCGCGAAGCGGCACAATGGTGTAGAGGTTGGTGACGTCCCAGCCCTCTTTCAGCTTATCGACGTGGATGACGATCTCAATCCTGTTGTCGGGGTGTTCCAGTCCGAGCAGGAGTTCGGTGTTCTCGTCGCTTTCCACCTTGCCTTGCTTGGAGTTAATCTCCAGTACCTTGTCGGCGTAATAGCTGTCATAGAATTCGGCGGACGTGAGAAAGTCTCGAATCTGACGCGAATGCGCAATGTCCTTCGCCACGACCAAAACAAATGGCTTCACAAACGGTCTGCCATAGTTGCGGGCATACACGTCCAATTTCGCCTTGGTGTCGATGTGCAGTTTGATGCCGTCGATCAGCTTCTCGTGGTCAAGCTGCTCGTCGGTGTATTGGCTCGCATCAAAGTCGCGGCGTGTCCAAACAACCGGCTCCTTAACATACATTTTATCGTTGAGGGCGTGGGCGAGGGAATACTCGTAGACCACGTTCTTGAAGTCCACCTTGCCGCGGCTCGTCTGAATCTGCGGGGTAGCCGTGAACTCCACGCCAATCATCGGGTTCAGGTCGTTGATGACCCCGAAGCCCTGCTCGGCGTGGTAGTGGTGGCTCTCGTCCATCATCACGCAGAGGTCGGGCAAGGAGCGCAGGAAGTCAAAGTACGACTGCCCCAAAACCTCGTGCAAGCGCATCACCCGCGCCATCTCCGCTTCCTTGCCGCGCCCGTGGGTCAGCTTGGCGATGTTGAAAATGTGGATGTTCACGCTTGAGATGGACGGCTCATTGAACCGCAACTGTGCAGGATTGAAGCTGTTGAAGTTGTCACCGTCGATAAGGTACGGCTGCGCCACAAAGTCATACAGCCCTGAAAACACGTACTTCTCAGGGTAGTTCTGGCTGAAGTCCCTCTTCAGCTTTTCGTATATCGTGCGGTTCGGCGCAATCACAAAAAAGTTGTTCACCTTCTTCACGCGGTGAAGATACGCCATTATCGCCGCCATCAATCGGGTCTTGCCCACGCCGGTGGCAAGGGCAAAGCACACGGACGGGAACTCCCGCTCGAAGCTGGTAACGGTGAGGAACTTCTCACGGACGCGGTCAAGCTGCGCCGCTAACTCTGCTGAGTGCCGCTCGTCGATTTCGGCTATCTGCTCCGCCGTATAGACGCGCTCCTTATCGGTCTGCAGGTTGCGCTCCGATTGCGTCACCCACGGCACTTTATCCCACTTCAGCAGGTCGAGAACTTCCGCAAAGACGGCGAGGGCTTCCTGCTGCGGTTTGCGGAGCGACATGCTCACGTTGAGGTCTTTTAGCAGGTCAAGTTTGCGTTCATTCGGCATCTTCGAAGTCCTCCTCTGTCTCCTCAAAGTCGGGTAGTTCCACGACGTTCAGGTTATAATTCTCCGCGCCATACTCGCACCTGGACAGCACCGACTGCGGTATCTTGCGAAGTTTGATGTTCGGAAAGTTGTTCTTTATGCCGACTTGAAATGCGGACGCACAGATGACGAGCGACTGCGTGTCGGAGAAATGCTTCGCAATCTCGCCCAACAGCG
>DFYS01000082.1:24291-25525 GCA_002383405.1 Moorella sp. UBA4076 | reverse complement strand
GCCCCTGGAGCCCACAATCTTGTACTGGCCCGAATCCGGGGCTCTCTGGCCGGGATTGTACAGCTTCTGTTTGGCCATTTTCCCCACCTCCAGGGAAAGATATTCGACATCTGTGGGTAAAATACCTGCATAATTGGCAAAAGCTGATAAAAATTTACAGTCTACAGTTTTATATTTTTTACCCTTCAGCTCAATAATCTCCACGGCGCCACCTCCTTATTCAACGCGTACCGGAGCTCCCGGCTGTTTGGCGCGCTGTCTTCCTCCGATCGGCCAGCATATTCCTGGAAAACGCGCCTTACTCCAGGGAAGTAAGCCCGATAATTTTTTCAATCACACAGTCCCTGGGCTGAAAGTCGGGGGCTTTCTTTCAAAGATGACTTTGGTCTTCAGCATTTTTTCCCCTCCTGACAAAACAAAAAAGCCATCCCTTTGTGGAGATGACTTCTGTTTCAACGTTATTCAGTTGGCTGCATACCCTGGGTAAAGTCCGCCAGGCCTTTGCGTTCCTGCTTCACACCCTGGGCGAGAGCCAGGGCCTTTTCCCATGTTTTTTCCGTTTCATACCTGAAAAACTCGTGGAGAGCATCCAGTTCCTCGGTTTCATCGTACTTTTGCAGGCACTCGTAATACAGCCGCTTGTCCTCGTCATAGACGATGAGGGGCGGGTGGTTACGGGTCATCAGGTAGTAATTCATGAGCGTCCTGCCGACCCGCCCGTTGCCGTCCGCGAAGGGGTGGATATACTCAAACCTGGCGTGAAGATAGGCGGCGGCTTTCAGGACATCCGGCCCGTTATAGGCGTTTACTTCGGCAATCAGTTCCGCCAGGTCGTTTTCCACATCCGCCGCGGCGGAGCCCACCTCATGGACACCGGTCACGTAGTCGTGCTTTTTAAACTCGCCCGGCCGTTCCTCATTGGCCACATACCTGCGTTCATCATAGGTCCCGCCGGTGAGCACCCTGTGGATTTCCTTGACCAGCCCGATGGCGAGAGGCTCCTTTTTGACAATCTTTTCTTTCAAAAACTCATAGCACAGTTTCTGGTTTTGCTGTTCAAACAGGGCGCGCGGGCTCCCGGTATAATTTACCACCCTGCCGTTTTCAAAGATCTCCCTGGTATCGTGGTAGGTGATTTCCTCGTTCTCTATTTTCCCGGAATGAAACGCGAACAGGACGCGGAAGCTGTTCAGGTATTTATCCAAATCCTCGGCGGAGGCGATTTTGTATGACC
>DFYS01000082.1:0-24183 GCA_002383405.1 Moorella sp. UBA4076 | reverse complement strand
TGTGCCGGCTTTCACCACCTGCCTCTCGGTGACGATAATTTTCGCGCAGTGAGCGTAGAGAAGGAACACCGCATCTATGAAAAACGGGCTTTCTGTAATTGCTATCAGAAAGCCCGCTAATCCTTGTATTTACTGGCCGAAATGGATTTGCATCTCTTTCAGCCAGAATTGCTGGTGGAGATAAGGGGAGTCGAACCCCTGACCTCTTGAATGCCATTCAAGCGCTCTCCCAACTGAGCTATATCCCCGTAACAGTGATTATTATACTGGCCGCGGGCCTATTTGTCAAGGACTGATCCTGTTATCCAGTGCTGACGCATCAAAAATCGCTATAAACCTTGTCCGCCAAAGATCTAAGCATAAGATTGCTGCGATAAAAATTTTAGTAAGATCCCCTGAACACCTTATACAATGCCATGCCTGCGCCTCATGCGTCAGCACTGCCTGTTATCCTGTTATTCCCCATGGTTATCGCGGCCAATTCTGGCTTATATTACGCCGTATGGCGCAATGTATACATAATACGACCGCTTTCCAGCCCCCTGCGGCTGCTTGGACTATTTTTGACCCAAAAAAGAGGAGAATCGCTTTTCATGACGAATATAAGATGAAATATAGCTGCCGCCTCCCCGGCATTAGCTTCACCCGAGATGCCCTGTGAATATGGCGGGGCGGCCCCTTCGTGGCCGTGGGATGCGCCGCCGCACCAGAGTTGCCATTGTCAGCCGGGAAGCAATACCTAACCCGGCATAGCCGAAACTAAAACTCTCCCGCGTTAATATCTTCCCGGTTTGCGAAGTTGTTTAGAAAGGTTAACACTATGCCTTCCGGGTGACGCCGGGACCTTGTTCCAATTGCCGCCGCTAATAAACCATCGATCAATGAGAAGGGGTGTTTACCATGACTATTGATACCTCGCTTTATCTGGACCGTCTGGCTTTGCTGGCTGGAAAGAATAACTGCATCGAACCCGATTTATATGAAAAGTATAATGTCAAGCGCGGCCTGCGTAACAGCGATGGCACCGGGGTCCTGGTGGGCCTGACGGAGATCGGCGATGTCCACGGATATATCCTCGATGAGGGCGAAAGGGTTCCTGATGAGGGGCGGTTACTCTACCGCGGTATTGATATCCGGGATATCGTTAATGGTTTCCAGAAGGAAGGCCGCTCCGGCTTTGAGGAAATTTGTTACCTGTTGCTTTTTGGGGAGCTGCCTGATCAGCAAACGCTGTCCGATTTTAACGAACTCCTGGGCGAAAACCGGCTCCTGCCGGACGGTTTTATCGAGGATATGATCCTTAAAGCCCCCAGCAATGATATCATGAACAAGCTGGCGCGGAGCGTGCTGGCGTCATATACTTATGATCGCAATCCTGACGACCTGAGCTTGAGAAACGTCGTCCGCCAGGGCATCGAATTGATAGCCCGCTTCCCGGTGATGGTGGCCTATGGCTATGAAGCCAAAGCCCACTATCATGGCAACCAAAGCCTTTATATCCACCTGCCGCGCAAGGACCTGAGCACCGCGGCGAACTTTTTATACATGATCCGGCCGGACAACCAGTACACCCCCCTGGAAGCCGAACTGCTGGACCTGTCGCTGGTGCTCCATGCCGAGCACGGCGGTGGCAATAACTCGACTTTCGCCGTTCACGTTGTTTCCTCAACAGGAACCGACATCTACTCCATCATCGCCGCTGCCGTGGGTTCCTTGAAAGGGCCCAAGCACGGCGGTGCCAATATCAAGGTTATGGAAATGATCGACGATATTAAAGCCAACGTGAAGGACTGGGACGATGAAGAAGAACTCAAGTATTATCTGGATAAAATCCTGAACAAGGAAGCCTTTGATCGCAAAGGCCTGATCTATGGCCTGGGCCACGCTGTTTATACCCTTTCTGATCCCCGTGCTGTCTTATTAAAACAAAAAGCGGCGGAACTGGCGCAGGAAAAGGGTATGGACCGGGAATTCAGCCTTTACCAGAGCATCGCCAGGGTGGCGCCGGAACTCTTCGCCGCCAGTAGGAATTCCGATAAGATTATCGCTCCCAACGTTGACTTTTATTCCGGCTTTGTCTATAAGATGCTGAATATCCCCGTTGAACTTTATACGCCCATTTTTGCTATTTCCCGGATCTCGGGCTGGTGCGCCCACCTGCTGGAGGAACTGGTCAGCGGCGGCCGTATTATCCGCCCCGCCTTCAAGAATGTCCTTGGTAAGAAAAGGTATATTTCCCTGGATCAAAGGTGAATTTTGACCCCCGCTTCCCTCTTCCGCAATGAAATGTGAGTGGCGGAAGGTAATAAGTTAGAACATCCCCTTTTTGCGGAGGAACATAACCCCCAGAAAGGCCAGCAGGCCCGAGGAGGCCAGGATACCGATGAAGGCCAGGGGGGAATCCTGCCCGGGTAAAGGTACATTCATGCCATAAAAACTGGCTACCATGGTAGGGATCGCCAGGACGATAGTAAATACCGTTAAAAATTTCATGACGATGTTCAGGTTGTTGGAAATAACCGAGGCAAAGGCGTCCATAGTGCTGTTGAGGATAGTGGTATAAATATCGCCCATCTCGATGGCCTGTTTGTTTTCGGTAATAACATCCTCCAGCAGCTCGCGGTCTTCTTCGTACATTTTAATAAACCGCGTCTGGACCTCCAGGCCCGGTTCCAGCAGCAGGTGGGAGCGGAGCAGTTTTTCCATGACGATCTGGTTGGCTTTCAGGGAAGTGGTAAAGTAGACCAGGCTCTTACCCAGATCCAGCAGCCGGATGAGTTCTTCATTCCTGGTGGAGCGCTGCAATTCGCACCTGATCGTCTCGCTGCGGCGGTCAATCTGGCGCAGATAGCGCAGGTAGAGCATTGACGTGACGTACAGGGTATGCAGGAGAAAGCGGGTTCTTTTAAAGGTATAAAAGCCCCTGATGCGGCCCAGTTCCTGGAGTAGCATGCCGTCCTCCAGGCAGACCGTTAATATCAGGTCATCGGTTATAATGATGCCCAGGGGGATGGTGTCATAGGCTTCACCGCGGGTCACCGGTATCTTGATGATTACGAGAATGCCTTCGTCGCTGAATTCAATCCGCGAGCTCTCCTCTTCGTCCAGGGGGTACTCCAGGAAATCCTGAGGGATACCGGCGGCCTGGCTGACCCTTTCCCGTTCTTCCCGTGTCGGGTTGACAAGATAGACCCAGCTGCCCTTCTGCCTCAGGGCGTCCACTTCATCCAGCCTTTCATTTTGAGACAGGAAGGTCTTGTACACAGCGCTCACCCCCATTTCGTATTTTTTAGCCCAACACTTAAAAAGTCTTCCCCGGTGGGAAGACTTAGAGTCAAAGTAAAAACTCAGCGTCCCCCACTCGTTGAGCTTTGGCACGTGCATAGCTAGAGATAGACTCTCAGCCACATTAGGTAAAACCTTAAGCCGGTAATACCTGTTAACCCATTGGCGTCTTTCGACGTTTCCGGGCAGTAGCGTCTGTCTATGCAGAAGCCTCACCTAACGAAGGACCAGGCAATATATATTATTCTTGCTTACCTTTATTATATAGAGCCCTTTTTTGGGTGTCAAGGCTGGTACTGGTAGGTTTTTTTATTTCCCTGGCGAATACTTAAAACAAGGTAACTGCTCATGCCATTACCATCTAAGCTGCTCCAGCGCTGCCTCATGTTAATATCACGGACCCGGCCAGCTATCGTATGGGCTTCCCGGGCCATTGCTATCAGGCCGGCTTCAGGTAGGCTGAGCAGACACCCATGCCGCTGGCGCAGCCTACGCGTTACACGGCTGTAAAAGCATCAAAAAAGCCTCCGGATTGGGGGCGCCCGATGCGGCGAAGAATACAAGATGATTAATGAAAAGCCGGGGTTCAACTTCAAATGAACCCCGGCTTTTTCTTATGGGCGTATTTTTAAGTCGTATTGGCGGTAAAATCACTGCAACAACCAGGAGGCCATGCCTACTGCCACCCCGGCAACAGCGATAATAGTGCCNNCCATTTCTATATTACCATGCGGATAGGTATCAAGGCAAGAATTTTCCAGCATAGTTAGGGGCAAGACTTCCACCCGCTGGAGACACCAATCCCGGTCAGGCTCCCCTTTTAGTCCCTTAAGTCCGGACATCTTCGCAAAGTGAAAAAAAATAGCGCGGCAGGATTTTGGTTGAAGGCTATGCCGGGTTAGGTAAAAAGGTAAAATGCTCATGGACTTTTACCTGACGGGGAAGAATACCCCCTGTAGCCTGTATTGGTAAAGGGAGGTGGAAAACCCTGTGACCGGCAGCATCAGCCCGGGGGCCACTTACATGGGCAACGGCCGCTGCTGCTTTCGCCTCTGGGCACCGCGGGCGGAAAGTGCCGCCGTCCAGATCGTAACACCTCAACACTGCCTGCGACCCCTGACCCGGGAAGAGCGAGGCTACTATCAGGGTGAGGTAACGGGAGTGGAGCCTGGTAGTCTCTACTACTACCTCCTGGACGGGCAGAAGTTACCTGATCCTGCTTCCCGCTGCCAGCCCCGGGGCGTTCACGGGCCTTCGCAGGTTGTCGACACCAGCACTTTTGTCTGGTCGGATCGCTCCTGGTCCGGCGTAGACCGGGATGGGCTTATCTTCTATGAGCTTCACGTCGGCACCTTCACCCCGGAGGGAACTTTTGATGCCATCATCGATCACCTGGATGACCTGCACACCCTGGGAATTACCGCCATTGAACTAATGCCCGTGGCCCAGTTTCCGGGAAACCGCAACTGGGGATATGACGGCGTTTTTCCCTTTGCCGTCCAAAATTCTTACGGTGGCCCGCAAGCACTGCGACGGCTGGTGGACGCCTGCCACCGGCGCGGGCTCGCCGTATTTCTCGATGTGGTTTACAACCACCTGGGGCCGGAGGGAAACTACCTGGCCCATTACGGGCCCTATTTCACCAATCGTTACCGTACCCTATGGGGACAGGCCGTCAATTTTGATGGCCCCGGCAGCGATGAAGTACGCCGTTTTTTCATCGCCAACGCCCTTTACTGGCTGACCGCGTTTCACCTGGATGGTCTGCGTTTAGACGCCATCCATGCCATTACGGATAAATCAGCCCTGCCTTTTCTGGAGGAACTGGCTGCAGCCGTAAAGCTGGAAGCCGCCAGGTCGGGGCGCCGGCTATACCTCATTGCCGAGAGCAATTTGAACGACCCCCGGATAATCCGATCACGCGAATTGGCCGGCTACGGCTTTGACGCTCAATGGAATGACGACTTTCATCACGCCCTGCACTCCCTGCTGACAGGTGAAAGAGACGGCTATTATCGTGACTTCGGCAGCCTCGCCCACCTGGTGCAGGCTTTCCGGCAGGGCTATGTTTACACCGGTCAATATTCTGTTTACCGGCAGCGGCGGCATGGGAGAAGACCGCTTCGCTGCCGGGGCAACCAGTTGGTGGTCTTTACCCAGAATCACGACCAGGCAGGTAACCGTGCCTGCGGTGAGCGGTTAAGTGTTTTGGTTTCTTTTAGCAAGCTCAAACTGGCTGCCGCTGTGATGCTCCTTTCCCCCTTCCTGCCGCTGCTGTTCATGGGGGAAGAGTACGGGGAAACAGCCCCCTTTTTATATTTTACCAGCCATTCTGATCCCCAGCTGGTCGCAACGGTCCGCCGGGGGCGGCGGCAAGAATTTGCCGGCCACAAAGGGGAAGGCGAAGTGTCCGACCCCCAGGATGAAGCTGCCTTCCGGCGTTCCCGTCTCAACCATGAATTGCGCCGGCAGGGGCGGCACCAGGTACTTTACGACTTCTACCGGCAACTGATCCAGTTGCGCCGGGAACTGCCAGCGCTGGCGGAGCTAAGCCTGGATAATATCGAGGTTAATGCCGACGCAGAGAATCTGCTGCTTTTTGTGCGGCGCTGGAGCAATGAGCATGAGGTGAGCTGCCTCTTTTCCTTCAACGATGCCCCTGCCAATCCCACCCTGCCCCTGGCGGCAGGACGCTGGCGTAAACGCCTGGACAGCGCGACAGAACGCTGGCTGGGCAGCGGGAGTAAAGTGCCTGAGATAATTGAGTCTCCGGGAGAAGTCGCGATACCTCTATCCCCGGCAGCGTGCCTGCTATTTGAACGCATAAGGGAGGACCAGCTTTAATGATGGACCGCTATATCTGCATCCACGGCCACTTTTACCAGCCGCCGCGGGAAAATCCCTGGCTGGAGGATATTGAACTCCAGGACTCGGCTTATCCCTACCATGACTGGGATGCCCGCATCACGGCGGAATGCTACGAGCCCAATACCGCCTCACGCATCCTTACCGGTGACGGTTGGATCAAAAAAATCGTCAACAACTACAGCAAAATCAGTTTCAATTTTGGTCCGACGCTGCTTTCCTGGCTGGAGACCAATGCCGCGGATGTCTACCAGGCGATAATAGCGGCCGACCGCGAAAGTCAAAAGCGCTTCTCCGGCCACGGTTCCGCCCTGGCCCAGGCTTACAACCATATGATCATGCCCCTGGCCAACACCCGCGATAAATATACCCAGGTGCGCTGGGGAATCAGCGATTTTGAGCGTCACTTCGGCCGGCGGCCGGAAGGAATGTGGCTGCCGGAGACCGCCGTTGATCTGGAAACCCTGGCCATCATGGCAGAACAGGGTATCCGCTTCACCATCCTGGCCTACTGGCAGGCGCGCCGCGTCCGTTCCCTGGACAGCGATAACTGGCAGGAGGTACATGGCGGTATCGATACGACCATACCCTATCGCGTCCATCTGCCCGATTCGGACCGGACGATTGATGTCTTCTTTTATAATGGTGAAGTTGCCCGCGCTGTAGCCTTCGAGAAACTGCTCAACAACGGTGAACGCCTGGCCAGGCGTCTCCTGAGTATCTTCAATGAAGAACGCCCCGCGCCCCAGATCGTTAATATTGCCACCGACGGCGAGACCTACGGCCATCACCACCGCCATGGGGATATGGCTCTGGCTTACGCCCTGGACTATATCGAGACCAACAAACTGGCCCGCCTGACCAACTACGGTGAATACCTGGAACAACACCCGCCCACCCATGCGGTGGAGATTAATGAAAACAGTTCCTGGAGCTGCGCCCATGGCATCGAAAGATGGCGGACCAACTGTGGCTGCAACACGGGTATGCACCAGGGATGGAACCAGGCCTGGCGGGCGCCGCTGCGCGATGCCCTTAACTGGCTGCGGAACACCCTGGCACCGCGCTATGAAGGCCAGGCGCGCCAGTTTCTCAAAGATCCCTGGGCCGCCCGCAACGACTATATCGCTGTCATTAATGACCGGACACCCGCCAACTTCGACCGCTTCCTGGGGCAGCATGCTACCCGCATCTTAAACCAGCAAGAAAAAATCACCGTGCTGAAGCTGCTGGAGTTGCAGCGCCACGCCATGTTAATGTTCACCAGTTGCGGCTGGTTTTTTGATGAGCTGTCGGGGATTGAAACGGTGCAGGTTATCAAATACGCCGGCAGAGTTATTCAACTGGCGGGGGATTTATTTAACGACTCGCCGGAGCCCCATTTTCTGGAGATGATGGCCAGAGCCAAAAGCAATATCCCGGAGCATCGCGACGGCGCCCATATCTATGAAGAATTCGTCAAGCCGGCGATGGTCGATTTGCTCAAAGTGGGGGCTCATTATGCGCTGTGTTCCCTGTACGAAACCTATGATCAGCATTCCCGCATCTTCTGCTACGACGTCTGCCGCCAGGATCACCAGAACCGGCAGGCGGGAACCGCCCGGTTGGTAACAGGCCAGGCTACGGTCACTTCCCAGATCACCCAGGAGGCGGCGAAGATCAATTATGGTGCTATTACCCTGGGTAACCATAATATCAATGGCGGCGTCCGGGCTTACGAAAATGACGAGGTCTACCAAAAAATGGTGGACGATTTAACTGCTGCCTTTGACCGCGCCGATTTCGGCGAAGTCATCAGGCTCCTCGACCAGCACTTTGAGGGGGCCACTTATTCCTTGAAGCAGCTCTTTCGGGATAAACAGCGGATGATCCTCGATATTATCCTGGAATCCACCCTGGCGGAAGCGGCGGAGGATTACCGGCACATTTACGACCGTCATGCGCCGCTAATGCGTTTCTTGAAGGATCTCAACACCCCCCAGCCGCGGGCGCTGCAAACTGCCGCCGAATTCCTCCTCAATACCAGCCTCCGCCAGGCCTTTACGGCGCCGAGCCTCGACCTCGAACACATTAAAGCCCTTCTGAATGAAGCGGAAATGGCCAATGTCCCCCTCGACGGCGAAGGCCTGGCCTATGTCCTGGAACAGAGCCTCAAAGAAATGGTGGCCGGACTGCTCAATCACCCTGACGACCGCACCCTGATCGGCCATCTGGATGGTGTAATCGGTCTGGTGCGTTCTCTGCCCTTTGAAGTCAACCTCTGGAAGATACAAAACGTTTATTACCAGTTGTTGCAGGCAGTTTATCCCAAATACCGGGAGAAAGCGCGGCAGGATAATGAAGAGGCGCGGGCATGGTTGGACCTCTTTAATTCCTTGGGCGACAAACTGAAGGTCCGGCGAGGTAAAAATGGTTAGCCGCATCCCGATTGCTACCTACCGGCTCCAGTTTAACCGCCAGTTTCGCTTCACTGAGGCGCAGGCGCTGGTACCGTACCTGCATCAACTGGGGATTAGCGATATTTATACTTCGCCATTGCTGCAAGCCAGAAAGGGAAGTCCCCACGGGTATGACGTAATTGATCCGCGGGTATTAAACCCGGAACTGGGGACCGGGGATGATTTCACCGCGCTGGCCGCAACCCTCAAAGAGCATCATATGGGGCTCCTGATGGATATCGTCCCCAACCACCTGGCAGCCAGCCCTGAAAATCCCTGGTGGTGGGACGTCCTCCGTCACGGGCGCCATTCGCCTTATGCAAGCTGCTTTGATATTGACTGGCAGCCGGCCCGCTCGGAGCTGGCTGGTAAATTGTTGTTGCCGGTCCTGGAGGAGCCCTTTGGCAGGGTATTGGAAAACCAGCAACTAACCCTGCAGCTGGCAACAGAGGGGTTGCGGATCGGTTACCATGAAAAGCAATTCCCGCTCAGCCCCCTTTCCTGCCGCCGGATTCTGGACGGCTGGGCGGAAATACTAAGCCGGGATACCAGCCCTGCCGACCCGGCGCTATCACAACTGCTGAACCTGCTTGCCTCCTTCCCGGCAGCTCCTCCCCCCGGGGCAGGCGAGCCGTTATCTGCCTGGCAGGAGGCCTGGCAGAGCCTCCGGCATCTTTACAAAAATCAGCCGCCCGTAAAAGCATTTATTGACGCGAACCTGCGCAAATTAAATGGTAGCAAAGGCGACCCGCAGAGCTTCAGCCAGCTGGAGAGTATCCTGGCGCAACAGCACTATCGCCTGGTCTTCTGGCGGGCCGGCAGAGAGGATATCAACTACCGGCGTTTCTTTGACGTCAGCGGCCTGGTAGGGGTATCTATAGAAAAGCAAGATGTCCTGGCGGCGACGCACGCGTTGATCTGGCAATTGATTGCCGCAGGGCAGGTTACCGGTTTACGTATCGACCATATTGACGGTTTGTACGATCCGCAGGAGTACCTCCAGCGGCTGCAGGAACACCTTAGCAGGATAGGGCAGCCCTCCCCATTCTATGTGGTGGTCGAGAAAATACTAAGCAGCGATGAAGAGCTGCCCGCCACCTGGCCGGTAATGGGAACAACCGGCTACGATTTTTTAAATGTGTTAAACGGTCTTTTCGTCGCCAGGGATGGCCTTGCCACCCTGGAGGCGCTATATGCCAGGTATAGTGGTTCCCCGGCCGGCACGGTGAAGATTGCCAATAGCCAGAAGAAGATGGTAATGAGACAACTATTTCCCAGCGAGGTGCGGAACCTGGTGCAGCAGCTGGGTCGCCTGGCGGCCGGGGACCGCCTCGGTCACGACCTTACCCTGCGCGAGCTGGAAGAGGCCCTGGTGGAAGTTACCGCCAGCCTGGGCATCTACCGCACTTATACCCGCAGCTCCCGTGTAGCCCAGGCGGACCGGGGCTACATTGAAACTGCTGTGGCTGCAGCTCTTGACGGGCGCCCGGACATCGCTCCAGCCTGTCGTTTCCTTCGCCGGGTACTGTTACTGGATTATCCTGCATCTTTGCCCCCTGCAGAACGGCAGCAGTGGTTACAGTTCGTAATGCGCTGGCAACAGTTTACCGGCCCGGTGATGGCCAAGGGCTATGAGGATACCTGCCTTTATATCGCCAACCGGTTACTATCCCTTAATGAAGTAGGCAGCGACCCCCGCGCCTGGGGTACGTCGCTCCCTGTTTGGCATCAGTTTAATAAAATGCGGCGCGAGCGGCGGCCACACACCCTGAATGCCACATCCACCCATGATACCAAACGCAGCGAAGATGTCCGCGCCCGGATGAACGTCCTGGCGGCGATCCCTGCGGCCTGGGCGGCAAGGCTCGCGCGCTGGCGGCATTGGAACGAGCCCCGAAAGTTAAAAATCAAGGGCCGGCCTGTACCTGACAGCGATATGGAGCTGTTTATCTACCAGACCCTTACCGGTGCCTGGCCGCTGCTGGAGGAAGAAATACCTGCCTTCAAGGAACGCCTGCGCGCTTATCTGGTCAAGGCGGCGCGGGAGGCTAAGGTCCACACCAGCTGGCTTGATCCCAACAGGGACTATGAAGATGCCCTGCAAGCGTTTATGACCGCCATTTTAGCAGCGGGAGATGGGAACCGCTTCCTGCCGGACTTCCGGGAATGGCAAAAAGTCATCGCCTATTATGGAGCCTGGAATTCGCTCGCCCAGGTACTGCTCAAAATAACCAGCCCGGGAGTACCTGACTTCTACCAGGGAACCGAGCTCTGGGATTTCAGCCTTGCTGATCCCGATAACCGGCGCCCGGTTGATTTTAAAAAGCGGGCTCTCCTGCTGCAAAGGCTCCAGGAAGATGAAAGGGAAGGCCAGCTGGCTTTAGCAAGAAAACTCCTGGCCGGCTGGCATGATGGCCGGGTCAAACTTTACTTGACTTATAAGTCTCTGCATTTCCGCCATGAACACCAGGAACTATTCGCCGGCGGTGAGTATATCCCGGTGACAGTAACCGGGCCCTGGGCGGGAAATAGCTGCGCCTTCGCCCGGCAGCGGGGCCGGGAATGGGCGCTGGTAGTGGTACCCCGCCAGCTGGCGCGGCTGCAGCTGGAGGACCAGATAAACCTTACCGCGGACAGGCTGCCAGACCCCGGCTCCCTGCCCGGGGCAAGTGAATGGCAGGCAACAGCCCTCAGAATACCTGAACCAGCTCCGGGTAGCTGGCATAATATCTTAACAGGAGAGATTATAGCCGGCGACCCTTCCCCCGACGGCAAAATTTTTACCCTTGCCCGTGCCTTGCAGAATTTTCCGGTCGCCTTGCTGGAGGGTTTGCCGGTATAATGTATACCTCTACCAGCAGGGTGCAAGTGACCGGTGCCGGATACCCGCATCCCCATCTTTGCAAAGGGAAGGAAGCAGCCAGTATGGTCCATCAGGTAAGCCTTAAAGACTATGAAGACCTGGTCGGAAGTGCCCTGATAGATAATATCAACTCTCTGGGGGAGAATTTACAGGGGTACAAAATTTTGCATATTAATTCCACCAGAAGCGGTGGTGGGGTGGCCGAGATCTTAAAGTCCCTTGTCCCCCTGATGGCGGAGGCGGGACTGGTCGCCGGTTGGCAGGTGCTCACCGGGAACCCGGAATTTTTTCATACTACCAAGCAATTTCACAACGGCATCCATGGCCAGCCGGTGCATGTCAGCGGTGAGATGCTGGAGAGTTATCTCGCTATAGCCCATCAAAACCAGCACCTGGTCACGGGGGATAACGACCTGGTGGTAATCCATGACCAGCAGCCCCTGGGGTTAACTGCTTTCCGCAGTAAAAGCAACAGCCGTTGGCTCTGGTACTGTCACGTTGACCCGCGTTATGCTGCGCCGGCGGTCTGGTATTTCCTGGCGCCAATGGTGGCCGTCTGTGATATCGCCGTCTTCCACCTGCCGGAATACGCCCGTAACCTGCCGGTACTCCAGTACTTCATGCCGCCGGCCATCGACCCCCTGTCTGATAAAAATAAAGATATATCCCCTGACGAATACGAAGCAATCCTTGCCAGGCTGGGTATCGACCCGGAAGGCCCGCCGGTAATCCTCCAGGTATCTCGTTTCGACCGGCTCAAGGACCCTGCCGGCGTTATCGAGGTTTTTAAACTGGTAAGGCAAGCGAGACCCTGCCGCCTGCTTCTGGCTGGTGGCAGCGCCGCTGACGACCCGGAGGGAGCAGTTATCCTGAATGAGGTCCAGGCGCTGGCCGAGGGTGACCCCGACATCACGATCCTGGCTTTGCCTCCTGATGCCAATCTGGAAATCAACGTCTTACAGCGGCGCGCCGATGTAGTGGTGCAAAAGTCATTGCGGGAGGGTTTTGGATTGACTGCTGCTGAGGCTCTATGGAAGGGCAAACCCCTGGTCGCTACTTCCGCCGGCGGCCTGGCGCACCAGGTAATTGACGGTAAAACCGGGCTGACCGCCCGGACGGTAGAAGAAACGGCCGGCCAGGTGGAACGCCTGCTGGCCGACCCCGCTCTGGGCCGGCGTTTGGGTGCCGCCGGCCGGGAACATGTACGCCAGCATTATATCCTGCCAGTGTACCTGTATAACTGGCTCAAGATGATCAATCTGCTCGACGGGCAGCGCCGGGCTGAAATGAAGGCAGGAAGCAGGAGGCAGGGGGATGCGAGCCGCAATTAAGGCAAGAATTTTCCCTGCGCGCCAGTGCCGGCGCATCTAAAACCTGCTTCGGGGCGCGATACACCGCGATTGCCTCATTGATTTATGGCGACAGGATAATTAGCTCATCTTTAAATATGGCACCAATTTATAGGAACAGCGTCAGACCTGCAGGCCCGCTGCCCGGCAGGGTAATAACGCCGGCCATCAGGTCAGTATGGGCGTCCACCCCTAACTCAAAAATTCATCACCAGCACTTCATCGATTTCCCCGCGTTTGTCAGCCTTAGAGTTAATTGGCCTTTTGGCCTGGATCACCTCTATTCGGTAATCCCGATAAAGGTCTTTGATAAAATCTGTCGCTGAATTGGAAAGCAGGAAATTTATGCCCTTCAGGTTCAGGCGGTCGCAGGTCTTTTTCAACCGTATCTGCTCGTCCCGGTCAAACCCTCCCCTGTCGTAATCGGTGAAATTGGCGGTAGCGGAAACCGGGTCGTAGGGGGGGTCAAGGTAGACAAAGGCCCCCTTCTCCGCTCCTTCTAATACCTCCTCAAAATCCCTGCAGGTAAAGGTAATATCAGCTCTGTTGAAATAATTACTGACGGCTCTTAAAGTGATCGCGTCCACAATCCTGGGGTTCTTGTAATTCCCGAAAGGGGTATTGAATTCGCCGGCCTTATTAACTCTAAACAGGCCATTATAGCATGTCCTGTTGAGATAAATCATCCTCGAGGCCCTCTGGACGGGCGTCAGCTTGTTGTAGCTATCTCTGTCCCGGTCCAGCCCGCGTAGCTGATAAAAATAATTTTTATCGTTGCGATGTTGCTTGAGGTCCGTGATCAATTCTTCAACGTTGTCCTTAATAACCATGTAAAGGTTTATTAATTCCCTGTTGGTGTCATTGACAACGGCTTTCGCTGGTTGCAGCTCAAATAAGACAGCTCCGCCACCAACGAAGGGCTCATAATATGTGGAAAAGCTCTCTGGTACGTATTGCATAATTTGGCCTATTATTTGCCGTTTGCCGCCAACCCATTTTAGTACAGGGGCAACTAATCTATTTGGCGCCATATTTTAGCCCTTTTCGTAAGTGAACTAAATGTGAACAGCTCCCTGATTTATGTAAAGAGGATGTCCCGAGGTTCGTGGAATTTGAGGTGGCGGCTCCCCGTCCTGTTGTGGTATAACATGGTTGAGGAAAATAAAGCAAAAGGAGGAGCCGCCACTGTCATTATACCACGAGCCGCCTACCGCCGGAAAAAGCCAAGTAATTATTCTTACTGGAAACCTGACTTGTGTGGAGTGAGACGAGAAAATTCGCTTACCTGAGCAGGTTGCCGCAACCCTGGCCGGTCTGGTGGTGTCCGCCAAGGAGGGCCTTTTAACCCTGGCCGTCACCGTTGGCCTGAAGGTCTTCCAAGGGGCTGCCAGACGTATTGGTAACCAGCCTGAAGTCCACCAAGATCATCGAGTCCGCCTTTGAGGGGGCGCGGTCCGCCGCTCGCGACGTGAAGCGTTGGCAAAGCGGAGAGCAGGTGTTGCGCTGGAGTGCGGCGGGCCTCTTGGAGGCCGAGGAACGCTTCCACCGCCTCCAGGGCTACCGTGAACTCCCCCTCTGGTAGCCTTACAACGGAAGCTTAACATTGATGCGCACGAGGTCGTCCCAGCGTGAAAAACGCCGTGAGGCTACGCCACCCAAATTCCACGAGAGCTGGGACAAACTCGATTTTGCTACAATACCCATTCCAATAAAGCAAAATTATTACTGTAACGGTTAAACTTTGGACGTGGCGTTACGGTACCATCCGCCCTAACGTTACAAAAGTTAATAGTGTACCGTCCCTGATTTAGCCCGCTTTTATTCTGGCGGGCAAGTTGGATAAGCTCTTCCGATGGAACTACCCAGTAAGTGTTAGCCTGTTCTGAGTAAAAAACGAAAAAATAATTTGGTCGAGGGTTCACGACTTCCATTGCAGCGAAACGCCCGGCATTTTTGGGATTACAATCTTTTGAACGCGCCTTAATTTGAACGTCCAGGTAGCGCAGATCGCCGTTTTTCTCCTGCCGGATAACGCAGTCAATACCCTGGTCGTCAACAAGCGTTTGGTAGACATCAAAGCCCAGGCGGAGTAGTTCGCCAATCACTACGTATTCTTGTCGTTTACCGAAAGATGCGGTGCTACGAAAAGAACGGCTTTCCACAACAGTTACGCTCCTTTACTGGAAAGTAACCATTACCTGCCCCATACAGCAATAAATGATATTTACCACTCAACCAAGATCCCTTTACACTTAAGGTAGGAAGGGGTACTGGCTCCCTCTGGCCAGCCGCGGAAATAGAAATTGTAGATTGGAACCGATATTAGCCCGATAATAGCGACAACAACCATAACCTCTACTAAGGTAAAACCCTTGCTAGCTGGCTTTCAAGAAACACCGATTTATAGTTATGTACTGGCTGTAGCCATGACCAAAAATCCGCCTTTAAAAACGACTCATATGCATCTATCAGGGGGAGATTAGCAAACGAAGTTGAAAACCATTCTAATTCGCGCAATTTCAGAATGCTTAAAAGATCGCGGAGCATCATAGATTCTCCAGCAGATAAGGATGCATATACGGTACTGCAGGACAGAAGCTTATGCAGATGGCGCCAGCTTACCCAGTAGATGTCCTGTTCTGCTTCTATCCCGCAATCTGTTATTTCTCTTTTTTGCCACATCTCCGTTTCTCTATATGCCGAACCGCCTCCTGTAGTTCAGTCTTTGGCATCTCATAATTGCCTGTAACGTAGAGAAGCAATTTGCGTTCCGCTTGATGGATGTTCTGACGGATCTCTTCCGATTGCCACGAACCGCACTTAATACCGCAAAACTCATCTGCCAGCTGGTGACCATAACAAATCGGTGTCTCGCTTTGCTCGTCCATAGACTCATCGCCATCTGTAACGCCGTCCGACCTATTGGTCAAACCTGAATCATATTTAGCTTCTATGACTACGGCCGTCCGGCCTTTCTTCAGGTGTGTCAGCAGAAGTAGGACATCCGCTTCCCGAAACCTACTCGTACCAAAGGTAAATCTGGGCCAGAAAAACACAGATACCTCATTTATCTGGTGAAGGGCCAAATTTCTTTCATCGAGATTTTGCGCGCATTGCAGAAAAGCAAGAGGAACAGAAAGGTCATTCAGATAACGGAAAAGTGAAAATACATATGAAGTGAGCACGTCTTCCATCCGCTGGTGCGGTGGGTTGGTTGGTGAGATCTTCCTATAGAGTTCTGCCGCCAGCATAATGTCGCGCCCCCTAAGCCTGTTTCAGCCTTATGACCGGCAGGTTCTTCTCGGAAACATAGTTGGATTTACCATTAAACATGGCAACCATGGGCTCTTTGAGCAGTTCGGTTATAGCTGCCCTACTATTAAGGGCTAGAAGGTCTACAAAGTACGTCACTGCGTTTGCCGATACTGTACCTAGTTCCACACGTCCTCCTACAAGGTGCTCCGACACCTGCTGTACGCGCTCAAACCATCCCGCACCCCAGAGGCAATTATAGAGATCAGGACGCCGCAATTCGTTCACGGCTTTTTCGAAACCCTCGAGTAACGACACATTTGCAAACGGGAAAAACACTCCTAACTGCTGCAGCTTTTCTTCGTATTGTGGTGCGTAATTCCCTAGATGAATGCAGTACCCTACCGCTTTTTGGGGAGAGTCGTCCTTTGTAAAAACGCGGGCAAACCACCTGTATAACCAACTAGATGGGTTATTATAGGCAGTGGAAACCTCCCAGGTGATTGCGGCGTCTCCTATAGCTTTGAAATCGCGATATCGCATCCCTTCCTCAACTATTTGTGCGATCTGGCCAACATCTTTATAAATCCGGTTCATATTTTCCAGCGTCTGGGTAATTATGTCCCTTTGATTTGCCATAAATAACCCGTGCCTCCTTTGTACACTGTGCTATGTCAAGAGAAAGTAGAGAAATTAAGCGCATAACAACCTGACTTTCAGGGCGCACTTCGTCCTGGTAGGAAGTCAGCTACCGGAACTTCCAGCCAGAATTTGTGCTTATGCTTGGGCATTAGTGATTTAATGTTAGCTGTTAGCTGAAACGGTCTGGCCATAGCCCTGATAAACCTCAGCCGGGGTTAGGCCTCCCCGGCTCTGGTGGGGGCGGACATGATTATGTTGATAGGTCTCTTCCGCGAGCATACTGGGTAGCTCTCCCAGAGTAGTGGTGCCTGTAATGCGACTGACAACATGATCTTCAAAAAAGGCAGCTACAGTAAATCCTTCCTGTCCTGGGAAAACAGGGAGACCTCTTTCAGGAAACCTTATTTAGGTAGCGGAAGTTTTTCGATATCAATTTTACCGTCTTTCAGGTCCTTTATAATCGTTTCCAGTTTGGCCTTCCCTTCAGCTGGTACTTTGTCCTGCAAGGCCGGGTTCCAGACCAGGCCAACGACATTCTCCTTTACACCCAGGGGATAGAACTGTGCTTTAAAATTGCCGTCCTTGATCTGCTTAATCAGGTAAACAATCCCTTCCGGTACTTTACGTACGGCGCTTACCAGAACGGTATCGGGGGCGATGTTGCTCTGATCCTCGGTGATGCCGATAGCCAGAGTCTCTTTCTCCTTGGCCACCTGGATAACCCCCAGGCCGGCCTGATTGGCATTATGCATGATCACGTCCACACCCTGCTCCAACATGGCGCGGGCTGTTTCTTTGTTTTTGTTCACGTCATCCGAAGTGCCGGTGATAGCCGATATGGGTTTTACCTGGGGATTAGCATACATGGCGCCCTTTAGGAAACCTTCGACTGTGTCTTTAACCGGAGGTATAGATAAACCGCCAACAATACCTACCTTGCCTGTTTTGCTGGCCAGGGCTGCCGCCGCTCCGCCCAGGAAACCGGCCTGCTTGGCCAAAACACTGTATGATCCTACATTGGGTTCCTGAAAGATATTGCTGTCGGTAATCAAAAATACGGTTTTAGGGAATTCTTTAGCTACCTTTTTCGCGGCATCACCGAATTCAAAGCCGTGGCCGATGATTACATTAAAGTCCTGGCCGGCATAGCCACGGAAAGCTTCTTCCACATCGGACTGGGGCACACTCTCCCGGTAGGCGATCTCTACTCCCAATTCCTTTTCGGCCAGCTTTAAACCGTTAAAAGCCGAGGCATTCCAGCTGCCATCATTAACCGGACCGGGCAGGACGGCAGCTACCTTAAATTTTTGTGTGCCGGATGGTGGTTCACTTTTGCCCTGAGCAGGACTTTCACTTTTTTCTTTCGTTCCACCACAACCACCGCTTATTAATACCAGCATCAGCAACCCGACCAGCAATGCTTTTAACCCTGATTTACCCCTCACCTGTATCACTCTCCTTAAAATTTAGTATATCGGCCAGCGCGGTCCCAGGTCCAGGCCCACCCTGGCGCGCAGGTCCCTGGCCGCCCTGGTTGCTTCGGTCAAAATCATTTCTTCATCCATAGTCTGCACCTGGCGCTGCCGCATGACAGGCCGGCCGTTGATAAAAACTGTATCTACATCCTGACCTTGGGCTGCATAAACCACCGTCGAAACCGGGTTAAGGTTGGGAACTATATGGGGCTTGTTGCAATCAATAACAATCAGGTCGGCCCGCTTGCCGGGTTCCAGGGAGCCTATCAGATGCTCCAGGCCCAGTGCCTTTGCTCCATTAATTGTTGCCATTTCAATGACCCTTTCAGCCGGTACCACTGTAGGATTAAGTTTATTGACCTTATGGAGGCAGGCCGTCAGTTTCATTTCCCAGAACATGTCGTAGGTGTTGTTACTGGGACCGCCATCGCAGCCCAGGGCCACATTAACACCGGCCGCCAGCAGCTCCGGCACCGGGCAAATGCCGGAAGCACATTTGGAGTTGGACGAAGGGTTATGCACCACTGTCGCCCCCTGTTCCCGGATTATGTCTATGTCTTCAGGTGTCAACCATACGCCGTGGGCCAGCAGGGTGCGGGGGCCGAGCACACCCAGCTCCGCCAATAATTGCGCCGGTTGCCGGCCAAAATTTTGCTGGATAAAATTGATGTCCTCCTGCACTTCGGCAAAATGGATGTGGATGCCCATCTGTTTTTCCCTGGCCAGAGTAGCTACTTCTTTGAGCAAAGCGGCGCTACTGCTGCCCAGGGGGCGCGGGCCCAGCCATACCGACAGGCGGCCATCACCGCTACCCTCCCAGCGGGCATGCAGGTCCAGTGCTTGCTGCAGGCAGGCCTTTTTATCCTCCACCATACCTGGGTACATGACATTCTTTCGATCGGCGTAGGTAGAGACATCCATTATCGACTTGGCCAGAGCAGCGCGCATACCTGACTGTAAAACAGCTTCAGCGATGCCATCAAAGCCGTAACGTGAAGCCAACAGGGTTTCAGCAAAGGTCGTCGTCCCTGATTTGATCATCTCCAGCAGGCAGAGTTCAGCACTCACGCGCCCTTCATAGGCGCTATAGTTACCCTGCAGTACCCAGACCCTTTTACTGAGCCAGTCAACCAGGGCCAGGTCGTCGGCGCATCCCCTGATTAAGGCCTGGGCCAGGTGGACGTGACAGTCAATCAAACCCGGCATGATAATGCTGTCACTGGCATCGATAATTTCTTTATCCTTATGCCGGACCAGAAGTTCTTCACTTTTGCCGATGTCCACTATTTCCCGACCCTCAATGGCAACGGCGCCATCGTCAATGATTCGGCGCCGTTCATCGACGGTAATGATAGTTCCGTGAATAAGCAGATAACCCAAGTTATATCCCCCATTCATATAAGTGATGATTCCGCTGCAAAAAGCCTTTATTAGTACCTTACGGCTTCAAAACTGCAATAAAAAACAAGTTGTTTAGGCCGCCATAGCCAGCAAAGGAAAAATGGTCACGCCGGCAAGATTGGGTTGTGGGCGGAGCCCACTTTAGATCATACCTCCCGGGCCGTCGATCACCTCCACAATTTTTATTTTCCTCCGTTCGCTGGTGGCGGCATGCTACCCACCTCAGCGCACCCCGCCCGCCAGGGAAAACACCGGCAGCAGCACCGCAATCACCACCAGGCCGATGATCCCGCCCAGGGTGACGATCAGCACCGGCTCGATGAGAGACGACAGGCGGGCTACTGTCTCCCCCACTTCGCGGTCGTAAAAGGCGCTGATTTTCTCCAGCAGGGCGTCCAGGGCGCCTGTTTCTTCACCCACGGTAATCATCTCCACCACCATGGGCGGGAAGATACCGCTGGCTTCCAGGGGAGCGGCCAGGCTCTGGCCGTCGCGAACACTCTCTCCCGCCCGGCCGATAGCTGCGGCCACCACGGCATTGCCCACCGTCCGCCTTACTATCTCCAGGGACGGCAGGACGGGCACGCCGCTATGCAGGAGGGTGCCCAGGGTGCGGCTGAAGCGGGATAAGACCGTCTTCTGATGCAAGGGGCCAAAAAGTGGCAGGCGGAGCAGCAGCCGGTCCATTTGGTAACGGCCCGCCGGCCGCTGCTGCCAGCGATAAAGCCCGTAACCAGCGCCGGCCAGGAAGAGGGCCAGAACGGGCCCCAGGTAACGCAGCCCCCTGCTTATCCCCAGGACCAGGCGCGTCGGCCAGGGCAGCGGCACCTGCATACTGCCGAGCATGACCTGGAAGGTGGGCAGGACATAGGTGAGGAGGAAAATGACTGCCAGCACGGCCACCCCGCTCACTACGGCCGGGTAGGTCAGGGCTGATTTGACCTTTTCTTCCACTTCATGCTCCCGCTCCAGGTGCCCGGCCAGGCGCTCCAGGATGGCATCCAGCGCCCCGCCCATCTCCCCGGCCTCGACGGTGTGGATGAAGATCGGCGGGAAGATGCGCGGCTGCCGTTCCAGGGCCCGGTAAAAGGCTTCTCCCGCCGCCAGGTCGCGGATAATAAGGGCGATGCCTTCCCGTAAGGCAGGGTTATTCATCTGTTGCGCCAGAATATGTAACGCCGTCATGATCGGTAGACCGGCCGCCAACATGGTAGCCAGCTGGCGACAGAAGAGGGCCAGGTCACGACGGGATACGCGCCGCCGGAAAAGCAATCGCCAGGACGGGTTGCGGGTCCCGGTGTTAGCTGCCGGCCGGCAGTCAGTAATAAAGATCTGCCGCCCCCGTAACTCCTGGATAGCTAGCTCCTGGCTGGCCGCTTCAATGGTGCCGCTGACTGTTTCCCCGCTGGTATCTCGCCCCCGGTAGGCGAAGGTCATAATTTCACCCCATAATAAAAGCCGCCGGTGGCAGAGAAATATTAATTTCCCTGGCAGCCCGGCGGCCATGAACAGCGTTTACAGGCCCGTAGCTTTGCGCCCCCGGCTTTCGCCGGGTTTGCCTTGAGCAAGGTTATCAAACTGTATATTCGCCATAAAACTTCAGATTCCTGCAGGTACTGTCGTTTTTAACCAATATTTAATTCACTGTCAGCAATAATACCGCGGGCAACCAGCTGCCGCAACGCCATCTCCATGGTCTGCATACCGTAACGGCCGCCCGTCTGGATACTGGAAATAATCTGGTGGGTTTTACCCTCGCGGATGAGATTCTTAACCGCCGGGGTAGCGGCCAGCACTTCCACGGCTGCCACCCGCCCCGTCCGGTCGGCCCGCAGCCAGAGTTGCTGGGTAATAACCCCCTCCAGGGTATCGGCCAGCTGGATGCGGACCTGCCCCTGCTGGTGGGATGGAAAAACGTCAATAATACGGTCGATGCTCTGGACAGCGCTGCTGGTATGCAGCGTCGCCAGGACCAGATGGCCGGTTTCGGCCGCCGTGATGGCCGTGGCAATGGTTTCCAGGTCGCGCATCTCGCCGACCAGGATAACATCCGGGTCCTGGCGCAGGGCGGCCCGCAGGGCGCTGGCAAAGGAGCGGGTATCGGCACCCACCTCGCGCTGGTTGACGATGCTGCGGCGGTGCTGGTGCAGGTATTCAATCGGGTCTTCCAGGGTAATAATATGGCAGCTGCGTTCCCGGTTGATCCTATCCACCATAGCTGCCAGGGTGGTGGATTTGCCGCTGCCGGTCGGCCCGGTCACCAGGACCAGGCCGTGCTGCCGCTCCGCCAGTTCGGCCACTACCGGTGGTAAGCCCAGACGCTCCAGGTCAGGGATATTCCTGGGTATGAGGCGGATGGCCGCGCCCACACTCCCCCGCTGGTGAAAGACATTAACCCGGAAACGGCTGACTCCCGGCAGCGAGTAAGCCAGGTCGATTTCGCCCCGCTCCCGGAGTAATTCCCACTTTTCGCCTGCCATCGGCCGCACCAGATTGACTGTCATCTCCGGGTTCAGGGGCTCCCACTGCTGTTGGACATGAAGTTCGCCGTGGACGCGGAATACCGGCGGCAGGCCGACGGTAAGATGGACATCAGAGGCGCCGGCAACAGCTGCCTCCTGGAGGATGGTTGCAATATCCATTTTATGTATCCTCACCATTAAAAATGTCCGCAAGAAAGTTGAGCTGGAGACCCATTCGTTTCAGGAGAAAACTACGCTGTAGGAATGGTACATGTCAATTCCATTTACAACCCTACCAGGGAAACCCGTAAAACCTCATTAACCGTGGTAATCCCCTGGCGAACTTTTTCTAAACCATCTTCGATTAAAGGCACCATGCCGGCAGCCACGGCTGCTTCTTTAAGGGCCATAGCCGGTACCCTGGCGGTCACCAGGCCGCGGAGTTCTTCATTCATAACCAGCATCTCCTGGATGGCCGTCCGGCCGGCATAACCGGTAAAGTTGCAGCGCTGGCAACCCCGCCCCCGCCAGAGTTCTTCCCTCTCCGGCAGCCAGGTCTTTTCCAGGGAACCCGGCTCGGGCCGGTAAAGCTCGCGACAATGGGGGCAGATGCAGCGTACCAGCCGCTGCGCTACGACCCCGATCAGGGAGGAGTTAATCAGATAGGACTCAATGCCCATATCTAAAAGGCGGGTGACGGCCCCGGCGGCGTCATTGGTATGCAGGGTGCTGAAGACCAGGTGGCCGGTGGTTGCCGCCCGGACGGCGATGTCGGCCGTCTCCCGGTCGCGGATTTCCCCCACCATAATGATATCGGGGTCCTGCCGCAGGATAGAACGCAAACCTGAGGCAAAAGTCAGGCCGGCTTTGGGATTGACTCGCACCTGGTTGATGCCGGGCAACAGGTATTCCACCGGATCTTCGATGGTAATAATGTTTTTTTCCGGCGAGCTTAAAAGGTTCAGGGTGGCATAGAGGGTTGTCGTCTTACCGCTGCCCGTGGGTCCGGTAAGGAGGATCATGCCGTAGGAACTGTGGATGAGGCTCGCAAAGCGCTCTTTTATGACCGGCAAAAATCCCAGATCATCCAGGGACAGGAGCATGGCCTCCTGGTCCAGCAGGCGCAGGACGATCTTTTCCCCGTAAACCGTAGGCAGGCTGGCAGCCCGCAGGTCGACGCTGCGTTTTCCCAGGGTGAATTGAAAGCGGCCGTCCTGGGGCAGGCGCTTTTCGGCAATATCCATGCCAGCCATGATCTTGATCCTGGAGATCAGTGTACTCAGNNCTGGCCCGCATCTGGATAGCCTGCTGCACAAAGCTGTTAACCAGCCGGACAGCCGGCGCCCCTTCGGCGCCACCGGGAGCGGGGATTTCCAGGGCGACGGCGGCCGCCGCCTCGCTCATGCCGGCAGCAGTTTCCTTTTGCCAGAACCGGCTTAAAGCTTCTTCAATTTCCCTTTCCGCCGCTATGGCCGGCATGATCTCCTTGCCGGTAGCCAGGCGCAGGTCGTCCAGGGCCAGCAGGTTCAGGGGGTCGGCCATGGCTACCAAAAGGCGGTTGCCGTCCAGGCGGATGGGGATGGCCTGGTAGCGACGGGTCAGGGCTTCTGGTACCAGATGTACCACCTCCGGATCCAAATGGTAGTCGGCCAGGACGACTTTGGGAAAGCCGAGCTGGAATTCCAGCACTTCCAGGATGCTGGCCTCGGTAATAAACCCCAGGCGAATCAAAACCTTCCCCAGGCGCTCCCCGCTGCGTTTCTGTTCCTGCAGTGCCTGCTCCAGCTGGGCCGGCGTGATCATCCCAGCTTCTGTTAAAAGATCCCCCAGCCGCCGCCTGCTCTCCATTCGCTTTCCTCCATAATGAGAGGTGGGAGATGGGCAGGTTTTCGGCGCGAACGCGCCTTGGCGGGAACCGCCCTCACCCCCACCCATCCTACAATAGCTGTCTTTTCAACCTGTGCGGTTGTACGTACCATGATTTCCCACGAAACCGTAGTGTATAGTTACGTTTTAAGTGTCTACTCAGCCTACCTTGCGGCCAAACTGATAGCAATAGCCCGGGGAAGCCGATACGGTGACTGCTCGGGTTCGTGATAATAGCAAGTAAGCAATGTTGAAGCTGCTGGCCTGGATGGCAAGCCTGAGCTG
>DFYS01000084.1:6813-7279 GCA_002383405.1 Moorella sp. UBA4076 | reverse complement strand
GTGTACATAGTATCGCCCTGCTGGACGGTGTAGTAGAACCCGCCGGGACAGGGAGGCGGTCCGGGAGGTACGGCCTTCGGGATACACAGCACCTGGCCGGGGTAGATGAGGTTCGGGTCTTTGACCTGAGGGTTGGCGGCAATGAGGGCCTCCAGGCTGATACCAAATCTCTGGGCGATGAAATACATGGTGTCGCCGGACTTGACGGTATAGTAGAAGCCTCCCGGGCAGGGAGGTGGTCCGGGTATGTGCTGGGCTTCCGCCTCGCTTGCCGGAGCCTCTACTTTCTTGCCTTCGTCACTCATAGGACCGGTTTCTCCTTTCTATAATGGCATGGATTGCTAATATAGGGTATGAAACCGTCCGGTTATTGGTGACAGAAAAAGGCGCCCTTACGGGGATTAGCACAATGACATCCTCGAAATGAAAGTAGTATTCGAGGAAAATAGCGTTCTGCCTGCGTTAC
>DFYS01000084.1:0-6768 GCA_002383405.1 Moorella sp. UBA4076 | reverse complement strand
ATCCTTCTGCTGGTGCCGCTCGCAAGCGGCATGGTTGTCTACTCAGCCTACCTCGGCCAAACTAATAGCAATAGCCCGGGGAAGCCGATACGGTGACTGATCGGGTTCGTGATAATAGCAAGTGAGCAATGTTGAAGCTGCTGGCCTGGATGGCAAGCCTGAGCTGTTACATCGCTACTATCGCTAATGTTCGAGTTTCTGCAGGACCCGGGCCAGAGCGGCGGCCAGTTCGGCGCGGGTGGCGGCCTGGTCGGGACGGAAGCTGCCGTCCGGGTAGCCGCCCATGACCCCGGCGGCCATCACCTGGCGGATAGCCGCTTCCGCCCAGTGCCCCTGGATGTCGCGGGGCTCGGACAATTGCAGGTCCAGATACAGGGCCAGGCCGCGGAAGATGGCCCGCGCCAGGGTCTGCTGTCCTGCCTGCGTGGCGAGTATATCAGCCGTCGCCGGGTTACTGATAAACCCCATTTCTGCCAGTACCGCCGGGGCGTCGGTTTCGCGCAGGATATAGAAATTGGCCTCCCGGACGCCCCCATCCGGCCAGCCGGTGGCCGCCACCAGTTGCGGTTGGAGTAAAAGGGCAATCTTCTCCGCCTGGCCGCCGGCGGCCAGGATGAAAGTGCTGATGTAGTTGGGTTCCGGCGTACCAGCACTGTTGACATGGATGCTCATAATAAGGTCCACATTTTCCCGATTAAAAAGAGCAACCCGGTCGGCCAGGGAAACGTCCTGGTCGCCGGTACGCGACATAATAACTTCCACTCCTGCTGCCTGGAGCAGCTGCTGCAGTACCAGACTTACCGCCAGGGTGACCTCCTTTTCCTGGAGGCCGTTGGCGGCCAGGGCCCCCGGGTCGCTGCCACCGTGGCCGGGATCAATTCCTATTTTCGCCATAAAAACACCCCCACCCTATGATATGCTTGCTTTTTATCATAGGCGCCGGGGGCGATGAAGGCAATGTTCGTAGCCGGCAGCTTACGTTATCCCCTGTCTATTTTTCAACGTAAATATGGGCGTCCTGGGGCAGGGCCAGGCCGGCGGCTACTTCCACGGCCTTGACCATACCGGGTAGCACCGGGCAGGCGGCGTGGGGGCAATACTGCCCGAATAATTCCCGCAGGCGGCTGTGGCCCTTGAAGCTGATTTCATCGAGGGGATTTAAAGTATCCATGGCGGCAGCGATCTTCTGGATATTGGAACAGCTAGTTTCGATGGTCAAATTGCAGGAAAACATATCCGGCGCCTTCGCCAGGATGGTGGTGGTGAAGCCGCAGATACCCGATTCGACTGTTACTTTAGCCATAAATTACTCCTCCTTGAATGAAATGGATAGGGTATGCAGTGAGGGGTAGGAGCCCAGCACGCAAACACGGCTTATTTAAATGGCTGCATCACCCTCGATACGTTGGTTTCTATGCCTGAGCCACGGAAAGATAATTGAGTGCTGGGCGATCAACCCTGGCTCAATCAATTCCTGACAGGTCTATCACCAATGTTCAGGTTGTGTATAAATAAGCCCTGAATTGCTTGGTTTTAGTGCTGTACAGCTGCGCCGGTTTCAGATTAAAGCCAGCCCGCGCTCCTTTTCTCCCGTTTGGCTTACGGCGATGTGCTGTTATGGGTGACTACTCCCGTTTACTGGTTGTGGCCGGGCCGGCTTTTGATATACTCCAGGAAAATGGCTGCCGTGGCCAGGTTGGTGGCTGCCGGGACGTTATGGACGTCACAGATACGNNGGGCGTTGATATCCGGTTCGTGGGGCTGGGGCGTCAGGGGATCGCGCAGGAAAATTACCAGGTCGAGGCGTTTCCTGGCTACTAAGGAACCCATCTGCTGGTCGCCACCCAGGGGGCCGGACATGAGCCGGCGGACCTTCAGTCGCGTATGCTCCATAATCCTGGTACCGGTAGTCCCGGTGGCCACCAGGCGATGGCCTTGAAAAACACCTTCGTTTTTAATGACAAAATCTACAAGATCCTCTTTCATGCGGTCGTGGGCGATGAGAGCGATACGCATAAACCTGCCTACCTCCAAAAAATAGGTTTACTGGAGGGGGTGAGTATCTTACGTCTTCAAAACTGCAATAAAAAACAAGTTGTTTCGGCCGCCATATCCAGCAAAGGAGGAATGGTCACGCCGGCACGATTGGGTTGTGGGCGGAGCCCGCTTTAGTAAATATATGAGCATGCTTCTTTTCTGGCAGGCCATCTACACTGCTGGGGATTACTGGCAGAAGTTTGCGCTGCAGGATTAGATAATTCGCCGCCAGATCCGTTTTTCCTTCAACTTTAGAAAAATTATTCTATAAGTATAGCCGGCTTCTTTACAGATTGGTCGTGTTGCCATAGTCTTTATTCTTCTTCCTGCCATTCCATCAGGGCCAGCGGGAAGGGTTCCAGGGCGCGCTCCAGGACGCCGTGGACGAAGGCCAGGAGCACGCCATAATTAACAATGGGGACGCCGGCCTCTTTGGCCAGCTGGATGCGGTAGAGCATTTCCCGGCGGTTGATCATGCAGCCGCCGCAGTGAATGATGGCCTTGTAGCTGGCCACGTCTTCCGGAAAACCGCTGCCGGAGTACCAGCTGAAGTGCAGCTCACCGCCGACATACTGGCGCAGCCAGCGGGGGATCTGTACCCTGCCGATATCGTCAGCCTGGGGGTGGTGAGTGCAGGCTTCAGCAATAAGCACCCTGTCTCCGGGCTGCAAATTTTGCACTGCCTTCGCCCCTCGCACCAGCTCTACCAGGTCACCTTTATAACGGGCAAAAAGAATAGAAAAGGAAGTCATCCAGACGCCGGGAGGCGTGTCGGCGGCTACCTTCAGGAAAGCCTGGGAATCGGTAATAACAATCTTCGGCGGCGGGATTTTCGCCAGGGCGAGTTTCAGCTCCCGTTCCTTGACCACCAGGCCCATGGCGTCGTGGTCCAGAAGGTCGCGCAGGGTCTGCACCTGGGGTAAAATAAGGCGTCCTTTCGGGGCCGCCAGATCGATAGGCACTACCAGGACAGCCATTTCCCCGGGGTTGACCAGATCGGCCACAATATAGGGTTCTTCAAAGTCGGCCGGCGCGGCTTTAATGAGTTCACCCTTCAATTCTTCAATCCCCCGGCGGGTCAAAGCGCTGACCGGCAGAACCTTTTGACCCAGGCTTTTTTCCAGGCCTGGCAGCAGCTCCCGCCCGCCCTGGTCGATTTTATTGAGGACCACGACGACGGGCAAATGATGTTCCTGCAGTTGCCGCAGGAGGTCGCGTTCGTAAGATTCCACCCCACAAACCGGGTCCAGGACCAGGATAGCGAGGTCGGTGCGCCGCAGGACCTCCAGGGTCTTTTTAACCCGTAAAGTCCCCAGCTCACCCACGTCATCGATTCCGGCGGTATCAATCAGCACCACCGGGCCCAGGGGCAGAATCTCCATCGATTTAAGGACCGGATCGGTCGTTGTCCCGGGAACGCTGGAGACGACTGCCAGTTCCTGGTTGGTAAGGGCATTGATTAAACTCGATTTGCCGGCGTTACGGCGGCCAAAGATGGCGATATGCAGGCGGTTACCCCGCGGCGTAGCTTCCAAACAATTTCGCCTCCCCAGTAAAAGTAGCAACAGGTATATCCCCGGTGCCAGGAGCTCGGCTCCGGCTGCTATTCATAAACGTGTCCTCATGCCAGGAAGCGGTCGGCGCCCCGGGGAAAAAGGGCCATGGGCCCGGTCCGGACCGGCAGGCAAAGTCAAAATGGGGGTAGATACCTGCGCCGTTCGGTGAGGACCGACCTGGACCCGGTATATACCTCTGCCAGAAAAAAGCGGGAGTTGTATGCCTCCCGCCCTCACTTATTTATAATATTTTACTCCAATATTTACCTCAACCACTATAATCAGGGGGCCTGCTTTTCGGTCGCAGGCCGCTCCAGACCTCCAGACCTCCAGCCCTTAAACTCAACTGGCCTGTTTGGCCTTTTCTTTAGCGGCATCATTACTACCATCGTCGATTTTCGCCGCTTCTTTAATCTCCTCGGTTACCGAATTGGTAGCGCTCTTAAACTCTTTGATGCCCTTACCCAGGGCACGGCCCACCTCGGGTAGTTTACCCGGTCCGAAAATAATCAACGCCAGAACTAAAATCAGGACTAACTCCGGAGCCCCCAGACCGAACATATCCTTCACCTCCTGCTGATATTATTGTGCACATGTTTTCCCCGAATTTAAATACCCTCTTCCCGCGTCTTGCTTTCCCGCCGCCGGCGGATCAGATAGGAAATCCAGATGCTGACTTCATAAAGGGCGATTACTGGTAAAGCCATTAGTGCCTGGGAGATCATATCCGGTGTCGGGGTCAGAATAGCCGCCAGGACAAAGATGATCAAAACGGCGAATTTGCGGTTTTTAGCCAGGAACCCGGGCGTTACCAGTCCCAGGTGGGTCAGGAGCATGATGACCAGGGGTAGCTGGAAGACCGCACCAAAGGGGAGGATAAACAGGGTCAGGAACCCGAAATACCGGGAGATGGAAATCAACGGGGTGAAACCCTCGCTGGCCGTTACCAGTAAAAAGCGAATGGCGACCGGGAAGACCACCAGGTACCCAAATACTATCCCCCCGGCAAAGAGTACTATCGACGCCGGCATTAACATAAAGATCAGGCGCCGTTCATGGCTGTGCAGGGCCGGCAGGACAAAGCCCCATACCTCCCAGAGGATCACCGGTAAGGCCAGGAAGATAGCCGCTACGAAACAAATCTTAATAGTGGTAAAGAAGGCCTCCCCGGGGGTGATAAAAACCGGGTTGATACCCAGCTCCTTGATGGGCTCCATGATCAAAACGAGCAACTGGCCCCGGAAGCCAAAATAGACAGCAATTGTGGCGATTGCCAGGGCGACAATGGATATCATCAGAGCCCGGCGTAAGGCCTCCAGGTGATCCGTCAGGGTCATTGGCCTATCGTCCATTGCTCCACCCCCGCTGTTTCATTATAACGCCGCTTGGAGTAGCCGGGCAAGTCTATTTCAGTGCTGACGCATGTAAAATCGCGCTAAACCTGTCCACCAATGATTGGAGGATAAGATTGCGGCGATAAAAATTTTAACACGATGCTATAAATACCTCATAATAATGCCATGGCTGCGCTTTATGCGTCAGCACGGAGCCTATTTCTTGATGCCCACATGGACGGCGACAATACCGCCGGTCAGCTCATAGTAGGGTGCCCCCTCCAGGTCGAGGTCCCGGAAGTACTGTAATACTTCCTCCTGGTGTGGGTAACCCTTGAGGGAACGGGGCAGGTAGCTGTACGGGCCATCGATGCCGATTCCCAGGCGGCCGATGAAAGGCACCAGGTGGTCGAAATAAAAGTAATAAAGCTGCTTAAAAATGGGCCGGGAGGGTTTGGCCAGTTCCAGGGAGACTACCCGCCCCCCCGGCCGCACCACCCGCCTCATTTCCGCCAGGCCCCGTTTAATGTCGGGGAGGTTGCGCAGGCCGAAGGCAACGGTGGCACAATCAAAGGTATTATCTGCGAACGGGAGTTCCAAGGCATTGCCCTCTACCAGCTGTACCAGGTGCCCCGGGGGAGAGGCTGCCAGGCGGCGGCGGGCGATTTGCAGCATAGCCGGGGCGAAATCGAGCCCGATTACCTGCCCGCCAGGGTTTACAGCCCGGGCGAGTTCCAGGGCGAGCATGCCGGTGCCGCAACATACATCCAGGACCTTATCCCCGGGCACGAGACCGGCGCGGGCTACCGCAAAACGCCGCCAGCCCCGGTCGCGGTTAAAACTGAGAACCGTATTCAGCAGGTCATAACGAGGGGCGATATTGTTAAATATACCGCGGACATATTCTTCTTTGGTCACAGGGCCATCACCCGTTTAACCGGCAAATCCCCGTCCAGTTCCAGGACCAATTCGCTTAGAAAGTCTCTCGTCCTGCCGGCAGCCATCTTTTCTACGACCTGGCAAGATTTCGCGGCTACAGCCTGCCCGTCCCAGAGCTTGCCTAATAGCAGGCCTGTTTCCTCCCACGCCCGGAGCTCACCGGGCGCCGTTGGCCCCAAGCGGCTCCCCAGGGAAGCAGCCGCAGCAGCCAGGTACTCTCTGGTACGGAGCCGTTCGGGAAAAGGGTTGACCAGGTTCGTAACCGTACTCTCCCCCGTCTTTTCCTGCAACCTGGCGGCATCCAGGTGGATGCGGCAAATCAGCCGGGAAAGGGGTGCCAGGAATTCCAGATTGCCATCGCGGCACAGGAGATCAAAAAAGCGGGTATAGAAATAATCGCCTACCAGGGTTTGCCGGGGTACTTCTTGTTTAATATTATTATGAATGAATGAGGCCAGAAAAATAAACTGGAATACAGCTGCCAGGGAAAGGGCGCGCGGACCGTAATAACCCTGGGAATGGGCGCTGAAGAGAACAATCGCCGGTAACAAATTTTGATCTAAATGGTTCAAAACCGGCCAGATAAGCCCTGGCACGGTACGCCCCTGGATACTGGTCTCCTCTTGCAAACGCTGGCGAACCAGATCCAGTTCGGGTTGCAGTATTTTAAACAGGGTGGTCACCATCCACCTCTCCTTACTTTTCTTTTTTCACCGTTGTTAGTGGCGACTTACCGCCGCGGGTGGCTCCTTCGCAAATAGACGGGAGCAATGGGAGGCTTGTAGAAACCTGCTGCGCCGGTTTTGGATATAAAGCCTGCCTGCTCTCATTTTCTCCCGTTTGCTGGCAGCGGTGTGCCGCCAGGACTGGCTCCTTCAAATTTAACGTGGGTAGTAATAAAT
>DFYS01000052.1 GCA_002383405.1 Moorella sp. UBA4076 | reverse complement strand
TACAGTAGCGCAGGCGGAATGCTATTTTCAAGGTAGTTACAAAATAATTAAATAAGGTGTCCCCGTAATTTGCGCCTCAATATTAGCCCATAAAGGCGTCTTTTACTTTTTTAAAGAAACCCTTATCCTGTTCGCGAGCGCCTTTGGGCTCGCGGCCATAAAGATGGCCAAACTCCCGCAGCACCTCTTTTTGCTTTTCCGTCAGGTTGGTGGGCGTCTCCACATGCACCCGCACGTGCTGATCGCCCCGGCCGGCGCTGTTCAGGCGCGGGATGCCTTTACCCTTGATGCGAAAGACAGAGCCGCTCTGGGTGCCGGCAGGGATGCTCAGTTCCACTTTGCCGTCCAGGGTGGGTACCATGATGCGATCGCCCAGGGCCGCCTGAACCATATTGACAGGAACTTCACAGAGGATATCAAAACCGTCCCGCTGGAAGAAGGGATGCGGCCGGACGCTGATAAAGATGTAGAGGTCGCCGGGCGGGCCGCCGCGGGCCCCGCTCTCTCCTTCGCCGGCCATCCGCAGGCGGGCGCCTGTATCCACCCCCGGCGGGATCTTGATCTTGATCTTGCGGGTACGCTGCACTACCCCGCGGCCGCGGCAGGCGGGACAGGGGGTTTCAATTATAGTTCCCTGGCCGTGGCACTGGTGACAGGTGCGTATCGTCTGGAAATGGCCCAGGGGTGTATTCTGGGTGACCCGCACCTGGCCGCTGCCGTGGCAGGTGGGGCAGGTCCGGGGTCTGGTGCCCGGCGCCGCGCCGCTGCCGTCACAGCTGGAGCATCGCTCCTGGCGCGGGACGCCGACTTCCTTTTCCCCGCCAAAGACTGCCTCTTCAAAGGGTATCTCTATATCCAGGCGCAGGTCGGCCCCCCGCTCCGGACCCTGACGCCGGGAGGCTCGACCAAAGCCGCCGCCGAAAAACATATCAAAGATATCGCCAAAGCCGCCGAAATCGGCGCCGGCGCCGCCGAAGTCAAACCCACCGAAGCCAGTGCTGCCAGCTTCCGTGCCGGCATGGCCGAACTGGTCGTAGCGCGCCCTTTTATCGGCGTCGCTCAAGACCTCGTAGGCTTCCTGGACCTCTTTAAATTTTGCTTCCGCCCCTTTATCCCCCGGGTTCATATCAGGGTGATATTGGCGCGCCAGCTGGCGGTAGGCCTTTTTGATCTCCGCCTCGGAGGCATCCCGGGCTACCCCCAGGACCTCGTAGTAATCGCGCTTAGGCATAATAGATCACCGGCTATTCTTTTTTGTCGTCATCGACGACTTTGTAGTCGGCATCATAGACGTTAGCGTCCGGTGGCGCCGTATCACCGGCTGTGCCGGCGCCGTTCTCACCTTGACCGCCGCCCCCGCCCTGGGCCCCGGCTCCCGGCTGGCCGCCGGCCTGCTGGTACACTTTGGTGGTCAGAGTATAGAGTGCCTGGGAGAGGGCCTCCATCTTCTCCTTGATTTTGGCGTTATCCTTGCTGTCGATTATTTCCTGGAGCTCTTTTTTAGCCTGCTCGATACGGTCGACGTCCGCCTGCTCGGCTTTATCTTTAAACTCCTTCAGGGTGCGTTCAGTTTGGTAGATAAGGGAATCCGCCTGGTTGCGCGTTTCGATTTCCTCTTTGCGCCGGCGGTCCTCCTCGGCCGATGCCTCGGCGGCGTTAACCATCCGTTTGATCTCTTCTTCCGTCAAGCCGCTGGAAGCGGTAATAGTGATATCCTGCTGCTTGCCGGTAGCCAGGTCCTTGGCCGACACGTGGACGATGCCGTTGGCGTCGATGTCGAACTTGACCTCGATCTGGGGCACGCCCCGCGGCGCCGGCGGGATCCCCGTCAGCTGGAAACGGCCCAGGGTCTTGTTGTCGGCGGCCATGGCCCGCTCGCCCTGGAGGACATGGATCTCCACCATCGTCTGGTTGTCGGCGGCGGTGGAAAAGATCTGGCTTTTGGACGTGGGGATGGTCGTATTGCGTTCGATTATCTTTGTCGCCACGCCGCCCAGGGTTTCGATGCCCAGGGAAAGGGGCGTCACGTCCAGGAGCAGGACGTCTTTAACCTCGCCGGCCAGAACCCCGGCCTGGATAGCCGCCCCCAGGGCGACGCATTCATCAGGGTTAATGCCTTTGTGGGGCTCCTGGCCCAGGATTTTACGTACTGTCTCCTGGACGACGGGTACGCGGGTGGAACCGCCTACCAGCAACACCTTGTCGATATCTTTGGGGTCCAGACCGGCGTCGCTCAGGGCCTGCTGAATGGGGCCGACGGTCTTCTCCACCAGATCGGCAATCAATTCCTCGAATTTGGCGCGGGTGAGATTCACATCCAGGTGGATGGGACCGTTCGGTGTCGCCGAGATAAAGGGCAGGTTAATATTGGTGCTGGTCATGCCGGAAAGCTCGACCTTCGCCTTTTCGGCCGCCTCCTTCAGGCGCTGCATGGCCATCTTATCCTGCCTCAGGTCGACACCATATTCGCGGCGGCAGGTGTCGGCCAGGTAGTCCATCAGCCGCTGGTCAAAATCGTCGCCGCCCAGGCGGTTGTTGCCGCTGGTGGCCTTGACTTCAAAGACGCCGTCACCCAGTTCCAGGATAGAGACGTCGAAGGTACCGCCGCCCAGGTCGTAAACCAGAATGGTCTGGTCCTCGCCTTTGTCCAGGCCGTAGGCCAGCGAGGCTGCCGTCGGCTCGTTGATGATGCGTAAGACCTCCAGGCCGGCAATGCGGCCGGCGTCCTTGGTCGCCTGGCGCTGGCTGTCGGTGAAATAGGCCGGCACGGTAATCACTGCCTGGGTGACCTTTTCCCCCAGGTAGGCTTCGGCGTCGGTTTTTAGCTTTTGCAGGATCATGGCCGATATTTCCTGGGGTGTGTACTCCTTATTATCGATTTTTACTTTATGGTTGGTGCCCATCTGGCGTTTGATGGACATCACCGTACGGTCGGGATTGGTAATGGCCTGGCGCTTGGCCACCTGGCCGACAACCCGCTCCCCTTCTTTGGTAAAGGCCACCACCGAAGGGGTGGTACGCCCACCCTCGGCGTTGGGGATGACTACTGCCTCCCCGCCTTCCATGACGGCTACGCAGGAGTTGGTTGTACCAAGATCGATACCGATCACTTTACCCATTTTAATCTACCCCCTGTTCTCTTTTTCTGGTGCGTCCTGGGGCGCACCGGCAGCAGCGGCCACGGCCACTTTGACCATGGCCGGCCGCAGGAGTTTCCCATGCAAAGTATAACCCCGGCGGAGCTCTTCTACCACCAGGTTTACTTTTTCTGGAGCGGCTGTTTCTTCCCGCGCCACGGCTTCGTGCAACGCCGGATTAAACGGCTGGCCCAGGGCGGCTACGGGCTGCAGCCCTTCCTCAGCCAGGGTCGTCATTAAGTGGCGCCAGGTCATCTCCACCCCCGCGGCCAGGGTCTCTTTTTCAGCTTCACCGGCCGCCGCCAGGGCGCGTTCCAGGTTGTCAATAACCGGTAAAAGGCCGCTGATCAGCCGCGCCCCGGCCAGGCGGGTCATTTCCTCCTGTTCGCGGCGGGCACGTTTGCGGTAGTTATCAAAATCGGCCTGGAGGCGCAGGTAGCGCTGCTGGAGGTCGGTCAGGGCTTCCTCCTGCGCTGCCAGCGCATCCTTTAGCGACGCCAGGGCGGCGCCATCCCCGGCCCCGGCATCGTCGCTGGCCTGACCGTTTGCTCCGGTTGGTTCCCCCGCCGCCTCAGCCAGGTCCGCCGCTGCCGGTGCTAATGCCGGCCCGGGATATTCATCACCGCAACCTTCGCCCGCAGCCGTTGCAACCGGCGACGGCGGCTTAAGCCCTGCCGGCGCTCCTATTTCTCCGCCGGGTGGACCCTCCAGCGGCGCTCTTACAGCATTGTCCATTATGTTATCCTTTCTTGCTTCCATCCTTGATAATCACTCCCTTCGTAAAAAAAGCCAGCACCCCCGGGCACCGGCCTGTTGCAGGTTGCCTGACAATTAACTAGCGGTAAAACTGCTGCAGCGACCGGGACAGGCTGTCAGCCACACACTGCAGGACCGATATCACCCGCGGATAATGCATCCGCGTCGGCCCCAGCAAACCAACTTTACCTATTATTTTGCCTTCAACGGCGTAGCTGATGGTTACCACACTGCATTTATCAATGCCTTCTTCCTTATTCTCCTGGCCGATTCTAATGGCCAGCCCGCCCCCTGGCGAAGCATTAAAAATGCGTCTTAAAGAATCCTCCCGTTCAAAAAAGGCAAGGATTTCCTTGACCTTATCCCAGTCTTTAAACTCCGGCTGGCTTAAGATATTGATAATACCATCCAGATAAACCTTCTCATTGCCCTCCAGGACCAGGATCTGTTGCAAAAGGTCTGTGATCAGTTTGACCAGGCTCCGATGTTCAGTAATTTCCCGGTAGATATCCTTGAGAACGGCCCTTTGCATCGCTTCCAGAGCTATGCCCTGCAGGTTGGTATTGAGCACCTGGGAAATACGGGCCAGATCCTCAGGCGTTATATTGTCGGAGATGGTAAAAATACGGTGTTCCACGATCCCGGTACTGGTAATTGCTACCAGGAGGGCTTTATTGGTAGCCTGTACCGGTACAATCTGCACCTGCTCCAGGACGGCATGATCCTGATTGGGGCCCATGGCCACAGCCGTATAAGCAGTCATCTCCGAAACCAGGCGGGCTGTTTCTTCCAGGACCTGTTCAATCTCCAGCATCTTTTGATTGTAACGCTGGTAGACGTACTCTACTTCCTCCCGGGTTAATCTTTCCGGAGCCATGAGACAGTCAACGTAGTAACGGTAACCATAGTCGGAAGGCACCCGGCCGGCCGAGGTGTAAGGCTGTTCCAGCAGGCCCATCTCCTCCAGATCGGCCATCTCATTGCGAATGGTGGCCGCACTTACCCCCAGGTTGTAGCGCCGGGTAATGGTGCGTGAACCAACCGGTTCACCGGTGAGGATATAATCCTGGACAATAGCTGCCAGGACCTGCTTTTTCCGCTCATCCATCCGCTCATCCGTCCGCATGTTTTCACCTTCCTTTTAGCACTCTTTAGACCAGAGTGCTAAGAACCTATTTAAAACATACCACCGGCCATGAGTTTTGTCAAGGGAAATGAAGCCCTTAAACAAACGCCACAAAGACCTCGTTGGCCAGGGGGAGGCCCTTTTCCGTCAGCCGCAGGCAGCCGTCTTTGATCTCTACCAGCCCGGCCTGGCATAGTTTTTGTAGTTCGCGGGCGTAGATGTCTCGTGCGTCAACCGCAAAACGCTGCCGGAAGGCCTCCAGATCAATGCCGGCCAGCAGGCGCAGGCCCATGAACATGGTCTCAGCCATCTCCTGGTAGAGGGTCAGAGTTTCTATCTCCGCCCGGGGAAGCTGGTTGCGGGCGAGAGCATTGCCGTAGCGCTCCAGATCACTGTGATTCTGCCAGCGCCGGCCCTGCCAGTAAGAAGCGGCGGCCGCCCCCAGGCCCAGATAGGGCCGGTTTAACCAGTACGTTAGATTATGACGGCACTCGCAGCCGCGCCGGGCGAAGTTGGAAATTTCGTACTGCCGGTACCCGGCGGCTGCCAGGAGTGCGCGCGCTTCCTGGTACATGGCCAGCTCCAGCTCTTCCCCGGGCCGGGGTAAGGCCGCGGCAGCCGCCAGTTTTCCCCAGGGCGTGCCTTCCTCTACCTGGAGGCCGTAAGCCGCAATATGCTCGGGCTGCAGGGCCAGGGCTGCTTTTAAAGTAGCCCGCCAGTCGTCCAGGGTCTGGCCCGGCAGGCCGAAGATGAGGTCCAGGTTGATGTTGCTGAACCCAGCCCGGCGGGCCAGGTCATAGGCCTGATAAATAGCGGGGCAGCGGTGGATGCGGCCCATGGCCTGCAGGAGATCATCGTCGAAGGCCTGGACGCCCAGGGAGAGGCGGTTCACTCCTGCTGATGCAAGGGCCTGCAGCTGTCCTGCCTCGATCGTCCCCGGGTTGGCTTCGACGGTGACCTCCGCCCCCGGCTGCCGGCCGCAGCAGCTGTCTGCCGCTGCCAGGAGATGTTCCAGATCACTCGCCGGGAGCAGGGTCGGCGTGCCGCCGCCGATATATACGGTGGCCGCCGGCCCCGGTTGCCATATCTCGGCCGCCAGGGCGATCTCTTTGCCCAGGGCGCGGCAGTAGGCGGCCATTTGCTCCGGCGAGCGGCCTGGATAGGAGACGAAGTCGCAGTAATGGCACTTGCGGATGCAAAAGGGTATGTGGAGGTAGAGGGCCAGGCTAGCTTTGTTTTCGCTCGCTCCCTGGCCCTTGCGGATTGGCCTGCGGTTCAGCCTCAGGCTCAGGCGGGGTTCCCGGCCTATTCGGCGTCCTTGCCTCAGAGGCCGGCCGCGGACATCCTGTCCTCGGCCCCGCCTTCGCTCTTCGGCTTCACCAGGGCCAATTCGCCGCTCGGGCCAAGTCGCTCGCTTCAAACTAAAGCCAGCCATAGGCTTATGACTTCCCTGCCTTCAACACAGCCATAAAGGCCTCCTGGGGAATATCCACCGTGCCGACCTGCTTCATGCGCTTCTTGCCCTCTTTCTGCTTTTCCAGCAGCTTCCTTTTCCGCGAAACATCACCGCCGTAGCACTTGGCGAGGACGTTTTTGCGCAGAGCCGGGATAGTTTCACGGGCAATGATGCGGCTGCCGATGGCGGCCTGGAGGGGTATGTCAAAGAGCTGGCGCGGGATTAAGCGGCGCAAGTTTTCCACCAGGTTACGGCCGCGATAGGGGGCCTGATCGCGGTGGGTGATTACCGACAGGGCGTCGACGACTTCATTATTGATCAGAATATCCATTTTGACCAGCTCCGCGGGGCGGTAGCCTTTGAGCTCGTAATCCAGGGAGGCATACCCCCGCGTCCGCGTTTTTAACTGGTCAAAGAAGTCATAGATAATCTCCGCCAGGGGCAGGTCGTATTGCAGCGCCACCCGCTTCTCCGACAGGTAATCCATATTCAGGTAATTGCCGCGTTTGCCCTGGCAGAGTTCCATTATCGCTCCCACATATTCCTTCGGCGTCATGATGGTGGCCTCAACATAGGGTTCTTCAATATGATCAATCAATGTGGAGGCCGGCAGGGCCGTCGGATTGTCCACCATCTCCACCCCGGCGTCGGTCCGTACCACGCGGTAGACGACGCTGGGAGCGGTGGTAATAAGGCTCAGGCCGTATTCCCGCTCCAGCCGCTCCTGGACAATCTCCATGTGCAGGAGTCCCAGGAAGCCGCAACGAAATCCAAAACCCAGGGCCACCGAGGTTTCCGGCTCAAAACGCAAGGAGGCGTCATTGAGCTGGAGTTTTTCCAGGGCATCGCGCAGGTCATCAAACTGCTCCGCATCCACCGGGAAGAGGCCGCAGTAAACCATCGGCATGACCCGGCGATAGCCGGGCAGGGGCTCCTTTGCCGGCCGCTCAGCGCCGGTGATGGTGTCGCCGACGCGGGTGTCGCGGACGTTTTTGATGCTGGCGGCAAGAAAGCCCACCTCGCCGGCGGCCAGGGACTCCACCCGCCGCGGCGCCGGGGTAAAGACGCCGACTTCTGCTACTTCAAATTCGGCGCCGGTGGCCATAAAGCGAATGCGGTCGCCCGCCCGCACCCGGCCTTCGACCACGCGGAAGTAGGGGATGGCGCCGCGGTAGCTGTCAAAGATAGAATCGAAAATCAAGGCCTTGAGCGGCGCTTCCCGGTCACCGCGGGGCGGCGGTACCCGCTGGACGATGGCTTCCAGGACCGCCGCCGTCCCGGCCCCCGTTTTCGCCGAGGCGAGGATGGCATCATCCGCGTCCAGGCCGATTGTCTTCTCGATCTCCCGGCGTACCCGTTCCGGCTCGGCATTGGGCAGGTCAATCTTATTGATGACCGGGATAATTTCCAGATTGTGTTCGAGAGCCAGGTACACATTGGCCAGGGTCTGGGCTTCAATGCCCTGGGCGGCGTCAACCACCAGCAGGGCGCCTTCGCAGGCGGCCAGGCTGCGGGACACCTCATAGGTGAAGTCGACATGCCCCGGCGTGTCGATGAGGTTCAAGATATATACCTGGCCATCGCCGGCTTGATACTGCAGGCGGACGGCCTGAAGCTTGATCGTAATCCCCCGCTCCCGTTCCAGGTCCATGGTGTCCAGGACCTGTTCCACCATCTCCCGCTTGCTGAGAGCGCCGGTGTATTCCAGGAGACGGTCGGCCAGCGTCGATTTGCCGTGGTCGATATGGGCTATAATACAGAAATTGCGGATATTCTTTTGCTCCGACACCAAGCAATTCCTCCCCCGGCTTTATTATAACAGAAAGCGGGCCGGGCTAAAAGCCCGGCCCGCCTGTCGCTGCTAAAGCTAGCGCAACTCGGTAGGAACGAAGGCATCAATTACACCGATCACCAATGCCGCCAGTAAAGCGCCCAGAATATTGACGCTTAAGTAGGCAGGGACAATAAACTGAGCCAGATAGATTACTACCGCCGCGACGATAAAACCGACAATGCCGCGGCCATGGGGTGAAATACGTTTACCGAGGACCGCTTCCGCCACCCACCCCAGGATGGCAATAACAATGGCCGCAATAAGGGCACCGGTGAAGCCCGCCACCCGGATACCAGGAAGGATAAACCCTACCAGCATCAGCACCAGGGCCGAAACCACGAAGCGGACTACGGCACCGATCCAGTTGGTGTTATTCAATATGTCACCTCCTTCAGGCTCGCCTATAGCTTTGCCCAAAAAGAAGGTAAAATATACAATTCTTGCACCTGCAGTTACAACCTGTGAACCGCGCCGCCGTGCTGGACCGGAAGTATAATAGTACGGATTCGGCAGAACGCTATTTTCGCAAGAGTATCAGGAAGAATGCGGCGCGGCGGTCTTCAAACGGGTGATGGTTGTTGCCAGGGCGGCGGCACCGAAACCGTTGTCAATATTGACCACCCCGATACCGGCGGCACAGCTGTTCAACATCGTCAGCAGCGCTGCCAGGCCGCCAAAGCTGGCCCCATAACCGATGCTGGTGGGTACGCCGATAACCGGCCGGTCCACCAGCCCGGCCACCACGCTGGCCAGGGCGCCTTCCATGCCGGCGACGACGATAACCACATCCGCCCGGCGCACCAGCTCCACCCGTCCCAGCAGGCGGTGAATACCCGCCACGCCGACATCATAAATCCTTTCCACCTCATTGCCCATTACCGCCGCCGTGACCGCTGCTTCTTCAGCCACCGGGAGGTCTGCCGTCCCAGCGCTTAAAACAGCCACCCGGCCCCCGGTCGGCTCAATCTCCCCGGCTACCACGACGATGGTACGCGCCAGCGCGTTAAACTCGGCTGCCGGCAACCGGGAAACAATTGCCTCGTATACCTCCCGGACCGTCCTGGTCACCAGCACCGTCGAACCGGCGGCAGCCAGGTGGGTGGCGATAGCCACCACCTGTTCCTTCGTTTTACCCTGGCCGAAAATCACCTCCGGAAAACCGTTCCTTACAGCACGATGGTGGTCGATCTTGGCAAAGCCCAGGTCCTCATCCGGGCCAGCCTTTAAATGATGCATCATTGTATGGAGATCGACCTGCCCTGCTTTGTAGGCCAAAAGCAGTTCCTGCCATTGCCTGGCGGTCATTATAGCAGCAGCCTCCCCTTCCCAGGTCTAAATTATGTTCATGAGGAATAAAATGGCTAGCAGCGAGGGGGCATCGAGGTGCGCATCCACGTTATCACCCGCTGGCAGGCCAGGGTGCTTATCGCCGGGCTGGCTAAAATATTCCTCACGGTAATAGTTGTTCTCTCCCTGGCCAGCGGCAGCTGGCGCCTGATCCAGGCCGGGCGGCAATTATCTCTCCATGTACCGGGTTATTCGGCATGGTTATCCTTGCCTCTCCTGGAAGGGATATTGAATGAGGGATTGCCTACCCTGGCGCTGCGCGTTGCCAACAGCCCGCGGGATAATTCCGGGCAGGCCCTGGCAGCCGCCGTTCAGGTCCTGGCTTCGCCCCTGGTGGTTTTTCCCGGTGGTACGGAGGAGGCCCGTTTTCTGACCACCGAGGAAAAATACGAGCTGCCGCCGCCAGCTGATGGTAACCTCCCGGAGGAAAGCCTGCCGCCGGCCCCGTCAGAATTAAAAACCCCCGGCAACAAGCATCCCCTGGTGGCTATATACAACAGCCACAACGCCGAATCTTACCAGCCCAGCCAGGGCCAGGCCAAAATCCCCGGTAAAAACGGCGGCATCAGCCAGGTAGCCGGCGTGCTGGCCGATACCCTGCATCAAGATTACGGTATTCCAGTGGTACGATCAACCACCATCCATGATTATCCCGATTTTGCCAGGTCTTATATCAACTCCGAAAAAACCCTGCAAAGGTTGCTGGCGGAAAACCCTTCCGTCCTGACGGCCCTGGACATCCACCGCGACGCCGGTCTGCCGGCAGCGCCGGTAGTGGAAATCGATAACCAAAAGGTTGCCCAGGTGCTCATCATCGTCGGCAGCGACACCCGCCTGGAGCATCCCAACTGGCGCCAGAATGAAGCCTTTGCCCACCGGCTGGCAAAAAAAATGGATGCACTCTATCCCGGTTTATCCCGAGGTGTACGCGTCCTGGAAGGTCGTTACAACCAGCACCTTCACCCCCGCGCCCTGCTCCTGGAAATCGGCAGTGACAACAATACCCTGGAGGAAGCGGAACGCTCCGCCCGGCTGGTAGCCAGGGCCCTGGCGGCCATTATCGAAGACCTGCAGCAGGAAAACCCGGCTCAATCCGGTTAGCATGTTGCTTTTACCGGTTGACCGTGCTAAAATAATGCGGGAGGTGAACTGACGTGCCCAATATCAAATCAGCCATCAAGCGGGTAGAGTTGACCCGCATTCGTACGCAGCGCAACAAGGCGGTAAAATCCCGCATGAAAACGGCCATCAAAAGATTCCGGACGGCTCTGGAAGAGGGCAATGATGGCGCCGGCGATAGCCTGCGCCAGGCTATCCGCGTTATTAATCAAGCCGTTACCAAAGGCGTCCTCCACCCCAATACCGCAGCCCGGAAAAAGTCTCAGCTCCAGCGTAGATTCAATAAAACCTCGGCTTAGTTTAACCACTATGACGCCCTTACCATGCCAGGCCCCCGAACTTACAGGGGGTTTAAGGTTTAAATACCGCCGGTTCGGCGGGAATTTACGCCTGTGAACATTGGAGGTTACAGCCTTTTAGGCAGTGCCGATGGATGAAGCAGGAATTTTTGAGTGGGAATATTTTTCCATAAAGAAAGGAACGGTTTTAATTTTTACTTTCACTGTCCTTAACCTGGCATAGCCGGAGCCACACTTTACCGCGTTAATTCCTTTCCGCCTGGCGAAGATGATCGGAATTAAGGGCCTAACTTTTGTGGTGGCTAACAGCAGCGCTCTGCCCTGGCGTATCCAGTGTTTTAATTTTTTACTCTGAGGCGCCGTAAAGCCCCTGCCGAAAGTTTAGGGATATAAGGCGCGCCGGGCGAAAGCCCGGTATTTTTTTTACCATTGCGGTCATAATAACAGCAGGCTTGCAGAAAGGGGGGATTTCAGTTTATGCCGGAAAAACCTGGTGCCGCCAAAGGCCAGCCGGACAAAGAAGCTTACCGTAAGGGTATTACTACTCCTGATACCCCGGATACTGCCTATGAATTCACTACCGAGTTAACCACACCCGGTACGAAGACAACCGGCCCTGCCCGGGGCACAGCCGGAGCAATCCGGGACAAGGGACCAAAGAAACCCATCGCTGAAGAGTAAATTCCAAACGGGGGAGCATTAGTGCTCCCCCTAAATTTAGAGGCAAGAGGCAAAAAGCAGGAGAGGCGATACTTCCCAGGAACCTGCCCTGCTCTTTCTATGTGGAGATTTTCATTGTTCGTTTGCCGCCAGGGATCTGCCCTGAAAATAGCGTTCTGCCGATCAGTATGTTACTGTATCAGGGGTGAAGCAGGTTCCCTCCGGACGCTGGTTGCGCCTTATACTTG
>DFYS01000033.1 GCA_002383405.1 Moorella sp. UBA4076 | reverse complement strand
TCTGGTGGGCGCGGCGGCCGCTGACCCCCAGCCGTGCCGCCATCCTGGCATCCCTCCTGCCTGCCGGCACCGACCCGGACTGGTTCCTGCGCCAGCTAGGCATCGAAAAGGTAGTGGCCCTGGTGAATGGGGAGCCGTGGATTTTGGAGGATAAGCTTGCAGAGTTCATTGAACGGGATGGTCAGGGACGGGAGAGAATAAAAGTAGATTCCCTAGTTATCAGAGCGCTGCGTCGGGAACAGTTACTAAGGGAAGATTACAGACACTTATTTAAAAAGATAGTCGCTGAAAATCCTACCCTGGCAGAACACCCTGTTATCCAGAAATGGCGGGACTTTACTAAGCCCCTGCCTGAGCCATTACCGGATGCAGGGCAAGTTCTTTTTATTGAGCACAAGGCTGCCGATCCGGTTTGGTTTAAAGAGTTAATGGAAATAACAAGTAACATGGGTATTCGCGTCCCAAACCTTTATGGATACTCCCGCTCTTACATCCGCCAGCCAGAATGGCAATTTAAAGATATTACCGTTTTAGATCCTACAGCTGGTGGTGGTTCCATCCCCTTTGAGGCATTACGTCTGGGATGCAGGGTAATTGCCAATGAGCTTAATCCCATAGCTGCTGTTATTCTGTATACCACCCTTAATTATCCGGCTCGTTACGGGTTGAAGCTGGTAAGAGATATCAAAAATTGGGGTAAACAACTGCTTGCATCATTGGAAAAAGAAATAGATTCGATATTTCCGCGTACTTTCCCCTTACCACCGGACGAGAAACGTGCCCTGGCGGCACACTTGAGGAATTGCTCGGATTTTATACCTGATTATGACCGTGAAGATACAACTTCATATTTATACGTCCGCCAGGTCACCTGTCCCCACTGCGGCAGTGAGGTGCCACTGCTCAATACCTGCTGGCTGGCCAAGGAAGGGGATAAATGGGGGGTGCGAATCATACCTGACGGCCGGCCGCAGGGTGGTAAAGTGCAATTTGCAACCTACCGGATTCAAGGTAACCGGGGGCCAAATGGCGAGGACCCCAATTTCGCCACCGTGAGCAACGGCGTCGGCCTCTGTATCCACTGCCGTCAGGCTATCCCGGCTGAAGAGATCAAGGACCAGGCGCGGGGGGAATCGCCCCATGGCAGGTGGCAGGACCGCCTCTACGTCGTGGTGGCCGTACGCTACCAGCCCAAACTGGACCAGAACGGCCGGCCGCGGCGCTACCAGAGTGGTGCCCGCGCCGGCGAGATTATGACGGAGAAGGTGCGTTTCTTCCGGCCGCCCAACGACTGCGACGTGGCGGCCCTGGCGGCAGCCGAACAGCGCCTGCAGGAGCGCTGGCCGGCCTGGGAGCAGCAGGGGTTAATTCCTACGGAAAGTATTCCCCGGGGTAATGACATGCGCCCGGTTATCTATGGTATGAACCGCTGGTGCGACCTGTTTACCCCGCGTCAGCTCCTGGGGCACCTCACCCTGGTGGCGGAGCTGTACCGCCTTAAAGATGAAATCTTGCAGGAACTCGGTGCGGAACGTGGCCGTGCGGTAATTACTTATCTGCAGTTTATGATTGATAAGGGGCTTGATTATAATAGCAAGCAGACGCGTTGGGAATATACGCGGGGAATTGTAAAAGGTACCTTTGGCCGCCATGATTTCTCCCTTAAATGGACCTTCGGCGAGATGGTCTTCACCGGCCCTCATTCCGGCGCTGCCTGGGCCCTGGCGCAGGTTATCGATGCTTATGAAGGTATTGCCGAACTGGTGGCCCCTATTCATCAGCAACTGGCCGGGTCGCCGCCACCGGTGACCATCAGCTGCGGCACGGCGGCGCGGCTGGCAATACCCGATCGCTCCGTGGACCTGATCTGCATGGACCCACCCTACTACAATAATGTCCAGTACGCGGAGCTATCCGACTACTTCTATGTCTGGCAGCGGCGCACCCTGCAGGACCTCTACCCGGAGATTTTCCGCCGCCGGCTGACCAATAAGTCTGACGAGGCGGTGGCCAATCCGGCCCGGGACGGATCGGCCGCCGGGGCGGCGCGGGAATACGAACGCCTGATGGGGGAGATCTTCGCCGAGGGTCGCCGCGTTCTTAAAGACGAAGGCCTGATGACCATCATGTTTACTCATAAGACCCAGGAAGCCTGGGAAGCTCTGACGCGTTCGCTGATTGAAAATGGCTGGATTATAACCTCTTCCTTACCGGTGGAATCCGAAGCGGCGGAATCGATTCACCAAAAGAATAATGCTGCCGCCGCTAGCTCTATCTTCCTCACCTGCCGCAAGCGGACCAGGAGGGAGGCCTCTCCCGCCATCTGGTCCGGCTTCGGCGGCACCGGGGTGGCTGACCGCATCCGGGTGGCCGTGCGCGAGGGCCTGGAGGAATTCGCGGCCTTACATCTAAACCCCGTCGACGAGATGGTGGCCGGCTACGGCCGGGCGTTGCGGGTACTCTCCGAGCACTGGCCGGTCCTCGACGGTGACGAGCCGGTAAGCCCCATCCGCGCCATGAACGAGGCCAGCGCCGTGGTCGCCCGCTACCAGATCGCCCGCCTGACCGGGGGGCGGCTGCAGGTCGACGACCTCAACCCCGAGGCCGCCATGGCCCTGATTCTTTACGGCATCTTCGGTCTGGCCGAATTGGCCTATGACGAGGCTTTAAACCTTTCCCGCTCCCTGAATATCAGCATGGAGGCCAGGGCCGGCGGTTACACCATCAACGGCTCCATGATCGGCATCAACGACGCCAGTCGCGGCCGGCAATCCCGACATAGCAATGCCGAAGATACTGGTTACTACGCTCCCCTGGTGCGCCGCGGCTCCAAACTGCGCCTGGCGCGGCCCGAGGAACGCAGCCGTAAGCGCCTGGACAACCCCCAGACCGAGTGGGATATCCTCCACGGTCTGATCCTGGCCTACCGGGAAGGCGACATCCCCGTCGCCCGGGCTTACCTGTCCCGGCAGGCGCCAGGGCGGGAACGGATAGTCATGGACCTGCTTGCCGTCTGGACCGGGAAAACAGCTGACGAGAATTTGCGCCGGGAGGGGGAGGCCATCCTCTTCGGCCTCAAGTAAGTTGGGCACAGCGATCCGGGCGACCTTCCGGGTTATAAGCCCGACAAAGTACCGAAGCCTTGCTATTATTATTCGGGAAGGAACGATGACCTGTTGTTAACTCCCCGGCTATTATGTGTATAAAAGATCCTGCTGCCACCGGGGATGTCACTGGCGCTTCTATGCTTAAGACTAAGACTGATTTCCGGGTCCTGAGGAGATATTTTTTACATAAGGAGACTGGCTAAGGGGTTTTAGAGCTATGGTTGCGGCATTGCCGGCAGCTTTCAGCTGCCATCTGCCGCCCCAGGTGAAAGGAGCTTAGACCCAGGTACCGCCATTCCGGTAGCTTTCAGCTGGCTGGAAGATCACTAAGTGAATTATACTGTAAGCAAGGATTCGCTATTTCAATAAGCATCGTTAAGTTTGAGGGGATAGATATGCCGGAGCAGACAGATATTTTCCCGACAGGCAAGGGCCTGCGCTCCCGTCCCTGGCTGCTTTCTTACCGGACCTCAGCAACGCTGATTGATGGCCGGCCTGTGAATATGCTGCATGATTTCTACCTGCCCGTCCTGCAGCTGGCGGTACGCTACGACCGGGTGGCCGGTTACTTCCGCTCGTCCTCCCTGGCCGCCGCCTCCCAGGGTTTTTCCGCCTTTGTCGGCCGCCGGGGGCAGATGCGCCTGATCGTTGGTGCCGACCTGGAGCCTGCCGATGTGCGCGCCATCCTGGCCGGGGACAGGGAACGGCTGGCGGCCAGGTTAAACGGGGAACTGGAGCACCCGCATGCCTGGCCGCGGGAGGTGCAGGACGGCGTCTCCCTGCTGGCCTGGATGGTGGGCCGGGGTTATTTAGAGGTACGGGTTGCCTTCCGGGTGCACGGGGAAACGGGGGAGCCCCTGCCTTTTAACGCCGTAGATGATGGTTATGTCCACGAAAAGTGGTTTCTCCTCGAGGATGAGTTCGGCCAGCGCCTGTATGGCAGCGGCACCCTTAATGAATCCCGCACCGCCCTGGTATTAAACGCTGAGAATATCGATGTCCACTGCGACTGGTGGGGGGAGACGGAGCGCCGCCGGGCAGAGGAAGCGGCAGCAGCCTTTACTGACCTCTGGCAGGGACGGGTGCGTCACCTGCCGGTACTCACCCTGCCGGAAGCAGTGCAGCGCCGCCTCATCCAGCTGGCCGCAGGCAGGGAGCGGCCGCTAGAGGTGGATGGCACCGGACCTGACTTCAAGGCGATCCCGCCGCCCTCGGCCCTGGAACGGCTGCAATTCGCCGTCCTGCGGGACGGCCCCCACCTGCCCGGCGGCCGTTTCGTAGGTATGGAGACAGCACCGGTAGCGCCCTGGCCGCACCAGGCTATGGTTGTCCGCCGTTTGGTGGCGACCTGGCCCTATTCCTACCTTTTGTGTGACGAAGTAGGCCTGGGCAAGACCATTGAAGCCGGGCTGGCCTTTCGTTCCCTGTACCTGGCCGGCCTGGCATCACGCATCCTTATTGCCGCCCCGGCCAGTCTCACTCGCCAGTGGCAGCGGCAGATGGCGTCGAAATTATTGCTCTCCTTCGGCCTGGTCCGGACCACCCCGGAAATAGCCCACGAATATATCTTCCCGCGGGAAGAAGTCCGCGCTGCGGCCTCCATCTACGATCCGGGTCTGGTCATCATCTCTACCGGCCTGCTGGCTCGCCGTGAGCGGGCGGAGGGCTTGAAACAGGCGGCGCCCCTGGCCATCGCCCTGGTGGATGAGGCTCACGCCGCCCGGCGGCGTAACCCTGCCGCCAGCTTCGCCGCCCACCCGGACTATGGCCACCTCTACACCACCATCCGCGATTACCTGAGGCCGCAGGCGCGCAGCCTGTGGCTGGCTACAGCCACGCCCATGCAGATTGACCCGGTCGAGGCCTGCGATCTGCTGGCCCTGACCAATCGCACTGGCGCTTTCCAGTTCGACCCCAGCCTGATATGGCAGTATTATGAAATCCTGGGCAAGCTCGTGCGGGGCGAGGAACCGGAAACGCAGGAGTGGGCTATCCTCCGGCGCGCCATTCTAACCCTGCGCGGGCAGGACCCCCTGCTCTGGCAGTATATAGCATCCTGCGTTATCGACGGTCGCATCCGCGTGGCGGTGCGCCAGTGGCTGGAGTACGACCGGGTACCCCACGGCCGCGACCGCGAATTGATGGGCCGCCTCTTCTTCAGTGCCGCACCCCTGTCGCGGGTGATGCTGCGCCACACACGGCGCTTGCTGGAGGTTTATCGCACCAGAGGGCAGCTGCAGCAGAATCTGGCCCGGCGCCATATCCTGCCCATGCCGACCATCAAATTTACCCCCCTGGAGCAGCTTGTCTATGAGCAGCTGGAGCGGTATTGCAATGGATTAAACAAGCAGATTCAAGGTCAAGGCGACCACCAGACCGGGCAGATGATGAGCTTCCTGTTGAGCTTTCTGCGCCTGCGCTTCGCTTCCAGCACCTACGCCCTGCGGGAGACCTTGCGCCGGCGTCTGGCGCGGGTGGAAGCTACGCTGCGGAACCAGCAGCTACCGGAAATTGCGGCCGGGGAGGAGACCCCTGCGGTGGATATACTCTTCCTGGAAGAAGATGAAGACGATGAGGTGGCCACGACAACGCTCCTAAAGAAACGCAAAAAAGCCGACCTGGAGTGGGAGCGGTTGCAACTGCAGGCGTTGCTCGCCGCTATGGTGGATCTCAGCGGGCCATCTTCGAAAATGCAGGTCCTGTTGCAGTGCCTGAACCAGCGCCGAGAGCGCCAGAGCGGTCGCCTGCGGCAGACGGTTATTTTTACCCGTTTCTATGATACCCTCACGGATATATTAGACCGCCTGCGCCAGAAGGATCCCGCGATGCGCCTGGGTACCTATTCGGGCCAGGGGGCAGTGTATTTTAATCCCTTACAGGGGAAACTGCTGACCGTTGATCGGGAAGAGGTCAAAGAAAGGTTTTTGCGGGGGGAGATTGATGTCCTTATCTGTACGGACGCCGCAGCGGAGGGCCTGAATCTGCAGACGGCCGACTTACTGGTGAACTTCGATCTGGGCTGGAACCCCATGAAAATCGAACAGCGTATCGGCCGTATCGACCGCATCGGGCAGCAACATGAGGATATCTATGTGCTGAACCTCTGTTATGCCGGCAGTGCCGAAGAGGTTGTATATAACCGCCTCCTGGACCGTCTGGCCAAGGCCAACCTGGTCGTCGGGCCCCAGCAGGTATCGCTGCTGCCGGTGGAGCCGGAGGAATTCCAGCAGTTAGCTGCGGGGACCCTGACCCCGGATGAGCTGGAGGCGCGCCTGCGGGAACGCCTGGAAAGGCAGCGCCGGCAAACGGAGAGCATGGAGATTAAACCCGAAGAACTCTACGAGATCTATCAACGCTGGGAACAGTCCGGCACCTACCAGCCGGCGCCGGTAAACCTGGCGGCGATCTGGGAAGCCCTGCAGGGCTCGCGTTACCTGCAGGACCTGGGTTGTACGGCGGCAACAGTCGCCGGGCGGCCGGTCGTTACCCTGCCCGGCCTGGCGGGAATACCGGCGGGGGCCATCTTGACGGTATCGCGGGAGCTTTACGAAGAGGGTCTGGCGGATGCGGGCAGCCGCGTCCATTTTGCCTCCTATGGCGACCCGGTTTTTGACGCCTTGCTGGCGCACCTGGGCGCGTTTGCCTTGCCTGCCTGTGTGCAGCGCCTGGCCGTTCCGCTGCCGGACATAGAGGGGGCGGAGATAGTGGGCTATGCGGTGGCCTGCCATGAGCCTGGCGGCGGGCGTGAAGTCCGGCTGGTCCGCAGCTGGCAGGACCTGACGGGCCTGGAACTGGCTGAAGAGAAATCTCTGGCTCCTGAAGAGGTCGCTCTCCTGCAGGAGGAACTCGCCCGCCTGGCAGCGGCGGAGTTTCAGCCTTATCGCACCGCTGCTATTATTGAGCAAGCTAATATCCGTGCCGCCCGGGCCCAGGAGGTCCTCAACTTCCTGGCCATCTACAGCCTGCTGGAGGCCAGGGCCAAAGAGGGGATGCTCTTCGGGACTGCTTTACGCGAGGTGGAGTCCCTCTTTACAGACCGGGAAAGAATTAACGTAGCCGACGTGCCGGCCGCCATTTTACGGCCGTTTGCCGGGGAGCTCCTTTTTGCTTGTCAAATCCCCACTATAGGAGATAAATTTACCCTTAGCATCCCGCGTCCCCTGGCGCGGACGGCCATTGACGCCGTCAACCGGCTGGTTGACGGCATGAAGGTGCGCCGGGGCGACCTGCGCGTGGCTACCGTGCTGACGCGTCTGAAAGGTGAAATTAAATCTCGCGAGAAACTGTTACGTTCTAGCTAAATTGCCTTCCTGGCCTGGCTGGTGTGCGCTGTAACCTTGTGTTTCGTGGGCTTATTGGACTTATACGGGTGATTGACACGTGCTAATTGTACATACTATAATATATAAAGGAGTGCTGGTAAATCTGAAGAAGGAAGGATTGCCTAAGAAGAATATATCATCCCGGGAGATACTGCAAATACTCTCTGAAGATGGATGGTATATAGTGCGTATCGAAGGGGACCATTATCAGCTAAAACACCCGGTAAAAAAAGGATTAGTTACAGTTAAACATCCAACGAAGACACTCGATAAAAAACTTATCCACTGGATCTATCAACAGGCAGGATTACACAATTAGTCTGTTATTACTGCTGAAAGGAGTTCTAACATGGGGCAGAATCAATATTCTTTCGTTGCTGTAATAGAGCCAGGTGAAGACGTACCTTATGTAGTATCTTTCCCGGACCTGCCGGGATGTTATACCCAGGGAGATAGCAGGGAAGAGGCCCTGCGTTCGGCCCGAGAAGCGCTGGAACTCCATCTTTACGGTATGGAAAAGGAGGGCTACGAAATTCCGGAACCTTCACCAGCAGATAAAATTAGTATACCTGATGGCGGTTTGGTGGAGGTTTTGGATGTCTGGATGCCTTTTATAAGGGAACGTATCGGCAATAAAGCGATCAAGCTTACTGTCACCATCCCGCGATGGCTTAAAGAAGCAGCAGAAGATAGAAAGGTTAATTATTCACAGGTGCTTCAAGCGGCTTTAAAGGAATACCTTGGTTTGAAGGTGGGGTATAAATAAGACCGGTAACGGCAATAGTCAAAGGAGGCGCGTCGATGACTCTGGAAACTACCATTAACGCCCAGACGCGGGAGTGGCTGCCGGAAGCAAGCCTTGCCGGGATTATTAAGCAAATGGAGTTCCCGGCGGCGTATGCGGCCCGGATCTATAACCTCTTTGCTGATGTGCCGCTGGCGGATAGCGGCCGGTTTGCGGCCGGGTATGGCATCGCGGATCAAACCTTGCAACAATATTATCGCTCCTATATCAGGCCGGTCTACCCCAATCCGGAGCTGGAGGAGATGCTGGCCTATGCCGGCTGAACACTGGTGCCGGCTATGGAAGCGGCTGAAAAAATATCCAACCCTGGCAAATACAATAAAGCCAGGGCTTTTTATTTGCTGCTCAAAAAAAGGAGCGCTGGCTGCAGGTAAAATGTGGATAGGGGTATCCCGCTTGTTCGCTCACCTATCCAGGCGGAGAAGCATAAAGTAGTAAAGCTACTAAATAAAACCAGAGGGGCTGGTGGCTTTTGGCCAGGGAGCTAGCAATTTTCGTCCCCAACCTGTTGGACTGGGACGGCCGGAAACCGGTAATCGGCGGTCTGGAGAGGTATGTTCGTGCCCTGGCCGAACTGCTGACCGCTATGGGCTACGAAGTATCCTTTCACCAGAACGCCCGCCGGGATTTCCAGACCACCCACCGGGGCTGGCCGGTATATGGTTACCAGGCCGACCTCCAGCATTTAAACCTGACTATAGAACGGATCGAAAAGAGCGTGCCCGGACGGGTTTTATATTCCTCCATCCTGCAGCAGGTCGCTTACCGCCCTGGTTCCATTTGCATCTCCCACGGCGTCTGGTGGGAACACCCCGGGTTTAGTCCCGCCCAGGCCAGGGCTTACTATGAAAGCTTTGTTGCTGCTGCCCTGACTCAGGCCCGCCTGGTCGTATCCTGCGACTACAATTTCCTCAATGTCGCCCGGGCTATCTACCCCAACCTGGCCAACCACAAGGTCCAGGTGATCCCTAACTTCGTCGACCGAGAACGTTTTTATCCCTGTGAAAAAGAGCGGGGGCAGCGTATCCGCGTCCTGTACCCGCGGCGCCTGGTACTGGAGAGGGGTTTTACCCTTTTGCAGGCCGTCATCCCGGAATTACTGGCTGCCTATCCTGAGCTGGAGTTCCAGTTCGCCATCGACACCAATACCCCCCGCTACCTGGAGGCCTTTCACGCCTGGCGGCAGGGGGAAACCCATAACGAGCGCATCCTTTACTGCCATCCCGATTTCGAAGCCATGCCCGATGTTTATGCTGCGGCGGACATTGTCGTCATCCCGACAATCTTTTCTGAGGGCACCAGTTTCTCCTGCCTGGAGGCCATGGCTATGGGTAAAGCCATTATCGCCACCAATGTCGGCGGCCTGACCAACCTTATTATCGATAATTATAACGGCCTGCTTATCCACCCCACTACTGAATACCTGTCTCAGGCGCTGCGCTTTTTAATCGAGCACCCGCAGGAGCGCGCCCGCCTGGGCAAGAACGCCGCCGCCAGCGCCCGGGCCTTTGACCGCCGACTCTGGGAGGCCCGCTGGCGCCAGGTTATCAGCAAGGTCTATCCCCTGTAGTTGGATAGGGATACGTTATTATCGTGGTACCGCCGGGGCAGCATGGACGTCCTGCTGGTGCGGCGCCGGGGCGGCATGCGCGTGTCTACCTACATGCCCGGTTTACCCAAACGGCCGGCAGCCTGGAACATTGATATCAGCGCTGATGGCGTGATCACCGGCCTGCACTAATAGGAAAACCGGAAACACCCCCCTCCCTCAGAGCGGCCGGGCGAAGCAACGAAGTAGGAAAACGCAGCCGCTGGCCGGGCTGGCAGGGACAGGCGGCAGGAAAGGCGACCTGGATGGAGGCGGGCAGCCAGCTTCGCGAAGCGCGCAGCCCTGGAGGGCAGGGCTGCGCTGCGGCGCTGAAAGCAAGGAGGTTATCAAACACGGTGCCTAAACTTACGGCCATAATGATCATCCGCAACGAAGCCGATCGCTATTTAGAACGCTGCCTGCAGTCTTTGTCCGCTTATACTGACGCAATCGTCATTCTGGACGATGCCTCCACCGACGCCACCCCGGAGCTGTGTGCGGCTTATCCAGCGGTAAAACTCTTCCACCGGGAAACCTCCCTTTTCCTGACGGATGAAGCGCGGCTGCGCCGGGAGCTCTGGCATTATACCGCCGCTAGCAATCCGGAGTGGCTCCTGGCCCTGGATGCCGACGAGTTGCTGGAAGACCGGGCGGCGCGCGAACTCCCTTATCTTTTGCGCCAGGACCTCTTTCCCGCTGTCGGTTTCCGCCTGTTTGACTGCTGGGGTGGCGAGGAGTATTACCGGGTGGACGGCCTGTGGAACCCCTGGCGGCGGGGTTTCTCGATCTATCTGGTCAAATATCAACCCCATCTGCCTGCGATCTGGCCAGACCTGGCCTTTCATTGCGGCCGCCTGCCCCTGGCCTACCGCCGCCTGCCCTATCTGGAGAGCGACCTGCGCATCAAACACCTGGGGTGGGCCAACCCGGCCGAAATCCAGTGGAAATATGAGCGCGCCATCGGCCAGGATCCGACCTTTAAGTACCAAACCCGGGAACACTACGAGAGCATCCTCTGGCCCCCCGCAAAAATTCAGCTCGAAAAATGGTGAGCAGTGGTTACCATCACTTGCCATCATGCATAAAATAATACCATCCCAGGTAAACAAAGGAGTGATGTTATATGCCCATCACCGCCAGTGCCACTCTTTCCGGTAACACGGCGGGTACTGCCGACGTAACGTTGAGTCTCAGCCCGACGACGGCCCTCTTTTCCCCGGCCAACCTGGTCCCGGGCCAGGCCGTGGGCTCGCCCCAGCTGCAGGTTGCCAATATCGGTACCGTCGATGAATACTACTTTATTTTTGCCGATTGGCAGGGGGTAAGCCCCACCACGGCCACGGAAGCCCAGATTCTAGCCGACCGCTTGAACCTTTATGTTGAGGCCAGCCCGGCAACNNCAAGACGACCTGTTAACCTTTGTCGTCAGCCTGCCGAGCACCACCGGTAACGTTGCCCAGAACCTTGATTTGAACGTCGACCTGGTCTTCACCGCCCAGTCTTCGCCTCTGGCCTAGTATTGCAGCGTAAATTACTTCCAGACCTCAGCAATCATCTGGCTTTTTCCGTGATGCCCTTGCAACCAGCGGCTGTTGCTAAGCCCTGACAACAGGGAGTAGTGTTGGTACTGTAGAACGGCAGCACTCTTGCCAGGTTACGGTGAGGGCTTTCCGGACGGGTTTACGTTTACTGTAGGCCTCTAGCAAAGTAAAGCCCGGTCTCCAGCCGGGCTTTACCTCACAATTTATTTTCCCTGCGCTTTCGTGTTGGGGCGCGGAGGGTCAGATGGTGGGAGCGGCGGAGTATCTGATAATAAACGGAATCGGAAGATGAAGGTGATCGCAAGTAATGAGCGCTAAAAAGGTGGCCCTGTTGACAACCAACTTCTTTCATCCTTCCAGCGAAAGGATCATCATGGGCGGCGCCGAGCGTTACCAGGTCGACCTCTGCCGCCTGTTGAAGGAGCTGGGTTTTCACGTTGAGGTCTGGCAGATCGGCGGCGGCTGGACGCGGGAGTTCGATGGCGTAGCCATTCACAGCATCCCGGTAACCAAAAGCGAATACCACACCTTTCCTGACCTGGCCAGCGCCTTTTACGAAAACTCCATGGCCTTCGATTACGCTATTTACTTTATCCTCACCCTGGCCTACCCAATAGCCCGGGAGAAAAGCATCGCCATCAGCCACGGGGTTTTCTGGGATTGGCCGGGGTTCGACCTCATGGCCGGGAAGCCGGAGGAGCGGCAGGAGTGGTTGCGGCGCCTGGGTATCGCCCTGGCCGGGCCGCAGAAACTCGTCTCTGTCGATACCAATACCATTAACTACTTTAACGCCACTCTGGCCGGTTTTTATCATAAATGGGAGTATATCCCCAACTATGTGGATACCGACCTCTTCAGTCCCCCGGCAGAGGAACCGGCTGGCAGGGATACCGTCCGCGTCCTGTTTCCCCGCCGCCTGGTCCCGGTCAGGGGGATCAATGAGGCCATGCGGGCGGCGGAGCAGCTGACCGGCCGCTACCCCTGGATCGAGTTCCACTTTTGCGGCCGCGGCCATGATGATAACGCTGAAAGGCTGATGACCCGGTGGGCCGCCAGCCGGGAGCGCTGTAGCTATTACTGGAAGCCCCTGGAGATGATGCCGGCGATCTACCGCCAGGCGGATATTGTCCTCATCCCCTCCCGCTCCACCGAGGGTACCAGCCTGGCCGCCCTGGAGGCCATGGCCTGCGGCAAACCGGTAATCGCCGGCCAGGCCGGGGGCTTGAGCGACATTATCATCCACGGCTATAACGGCTATTTAATCAAGCCGACGGTGGAAAACCTGGTGGCGGCTATTGAAGAACTGGCCCGCGATCAAGACAAAAGGAAACTCATGGGCCGGCGCGCCCGCGAGGTGGCCCTGACCTTTGACCGCAAAGTATGGGCCGAGCGCTGGGGCCGGGTCCTGGGGGAGGTATTTCGCTAATGTCTTGTTTTTTAGTCCGGGTAGATGGGAGGGGGTAAGGCGCCTGGTTATGGGTTACCCGGCATTGTGGCTTGTGGTAAGCAGATGGATTATACCAGCGGCTTGTCGCTTTCTGTTTCAGGTTTCCGGGTCAGCCACCTCGGCATAGCAGACGGGCAATAATGGGCGCCCATGGGCGGTAGTATAAGTAAACAGGTGGAGGATCCAGGTGAGGGCTCATGCCATTTACGGCTCCCAGTGCAGCTAATAAGGGCAACCGGTTCCGCATTGCCCCCCGTACGGATATTACAGTTGCGGTGGCGGAACTGGTTGTTTTCAATATTCTCCAGGATACCCTGATGCTGATTCCTACCTTTGGTTTACAGCCGGTAAGGCCCTGCCCGGATCCCAACCATGGCCTGGACCTGGGCCCAACCGGGTATCCGCCTATGTTACCACCAGGCAGCTTTAAGCCGGATGTCCCCGGCTGGGTTAACTTATTGCCCTCTGGCAGGTTGCAGATGCCGCTGTTACCAGGGCAGGCCGGCCCCAACTCCGCGGCGGGGTTATCCTGCCGGCCAGCTTCGCTTAACGGCAGCGAGTGGCCGCTTTTTCCAGGCGGCAAGACGGTTGTTGCTGGCTGCTGCCCGCCGGCGGGCCATCCCGATCCGGACCAGCCGATTAAGGCTCCCTCCGGCCTTCCGCCCGCGGGTAACTGCTGCCGGCCGCAAACCTTACCCGGTCCGGTCCGGCAAACGGCGCGGGAAGAGGAAAGCCCCTGTTATGTTGAACTAATCGCCGCGACCCGCGTCCTGGATTCCACCTGCCGGCTTGAGGAGAATGCGCTTGTTTGGCCCTTTATCCCGCCCGGCCCCACCCCCGGCGTGCCGGTAAAGGTCCTCGCCTGCAGGATTAAAAACCTGGTATCATGGAGCCGCTTGCTCCCCCTGCCTTCCGGCGGCCGGGCCCTGGCTGCGGCTTATTACACCTATGAAGTTGAGATACTTTATAACGACAGCTCCGGCCGGACGGCCGCCGTTACCATCCCGTCCGGGTCGCGCCACCAGCAGGCTGTCGTTTGGTACCCTGGATGCGGCCACCTGGAGGTGGATGTCAGGGTTAATTGCGCGGGGGCCGTGATTACCTCCCCGGTTATACCCGCGCCCGGGCTCCAACCGCCGCCGGTATACAAGCCGGCGCGGGTCTGGCTGCAGGCCCGCTCGGCCGGAAAAGATTAGTTTCGGCTCTGATCCTGCTAAAGCTCAATAGCTACCACGCGGTGGAAATACTCAGGCCGGTATTGCCTGAGGTTGGCATAATTGGGTATGGTCTCGGCGTCATATCTCATCATGACGGTGACCCGGGCGCCCCGGGGAAAACTAATGCTCTTAAGCAGGGCGTTTTTCAGGTCCTGGTCCAGCTCACCCAGGGTGCGGCCACTAGCCTGCAGGTTGTCCCTGGTGGCGACCCACTGCTGACCGTCGTGGATAAGCCTGAACTCCAGATCGGCTGCCATTTTGATTTCACCAGCCTTTCATCGCTGTTACGGTGAATTGCCACAATGTCTTTTACCGAGAGGCAGGCTTCAGTTAGGAACCCGGTACTAAACTGGCAATATAGCGGTTTGCTAATGGAACCCCTCATAAGTGCATAGCCGCTAAAGAAGCGAGCCACTCAAGGTTTAAGTGCTGGGTTCCCACGGTCCTTCTGCCTCTCATCTCTTGCTTTTATTAGGAGGCGACACCCCTTCTGACAGGACAGCTGGCGGTCGGTCCCGCCAGTAATCGATCGCCTGCAATACCTGCAGCACTTCCGGCTGCCTGCTGAACTCTTCCAGGGTGTAGCGCGCCTTGCGCCGCCAGTTGGGATGGGTGGCGGTTGTATTGGGGATGTTCTGGGGTTCGGTCTCCAACCACAGATCCTCCAGGTTTACCAGGAGAAGTCGTGCCGGGCTGGCGGCCAGGCAGGCCAGGCAGGCACGGGCAATGGCTGCGGTTTTAACGGCGGGCTGTGCCAGCCAGCCGTAGTGGTAGAGGAAGACTGCCAGAGCCGCTCGTGCACGGGCAGCTTGTTTTTGCCAGAAGCCGGCGAAAGGGGGCAGGTCGTGGGTATTCAAACAGGCCAGGGACCGCGTTGGAACCGGGTTCAATGCCGCGCGGGGATTACCGGTGTACTCGAAGGGGAGGACATACATACGGTGGATATGATGCCGCTGCATCGAGCGGCGTACGCGGGCGGGTACAGTGCCCAAGTCTTCGCCCACCAGCAGCGCCCGCTGACGCCGGGATTCCAGGGTCAAAACAGCATAGAACTCTTCGGCGTGGTAGCGTACGTAAACCCCCTCGCAGGCGGATAAACCCCGCGGGATCCAGAAGAGGCGGTGCAAGCCCATGACGTGGTCCAGGCGTAAAATACCGGCGTGGCGCAGGTGGTGGCGCAGGACGGCGATGAAATAGCGGTAACCCTGTTCCCGGATGCCTTCGGGGTGGAAAGGTGGGAAACCCCAGTCCTGGCCGCAGGTAAAAAAGGTATCCGGTGGGGCGCCGCTGCTGGCTTCCAGGGCGAAGGCGCCGCGCTGGCGCCAGACATCGTATCCCTCACGGTGCACTCCCAGCGGCAGGTCAAGATACAGCTTTTGGCCGTTTTGCCGCGCCCGCGCGGCCAGATCCTGGAATTGCTGCCGGGCCAGCCACTGGACATAGAGATGGTAAGCCTCGATCTGCGGGTCATAGTCGCCTTCCCGGAGGATACCATCCCGCAGCCGGTCGGGCCACGTCTGCCAGCCGGCCTGCCGCCGGGTTACGGTGGCCCGGAAACGGGCGTAATCCCGGGCCGCGGGGTTTTGCGACAGCCAGTCCCGGAAGGCGGCCTGCCGTCCGGCAGCGGCGGTAAAGAAGTGGCGGGCGCAGAGCTCGAGGACCCGGCGTTTGGCGGCCATACCGCGGCGGTAGTCGACCAGGGGCGCGGCCCGGAGGGACAGGAGTTCCTCCTGGAACGCCGGCGAGTTTAATACCTCCCTGGCCTCCCGGCATTCTTTTATTTCTGCCACCCGGCTGATATCAAGGTAAAATTCATTCCAGAACAGGCGGGAAACAGGCTCATAGGGGCCGGGGGCGAAAGGCTCATCGAGAAAAGCGGCCAGTAATGGCAGCGTGCCTACCAGGTTGCCGCCCTGCTCGTGGACCCAGTCGAGCAGGGTTTCCAGATCGGCCAGATCGCCGCTACCCCAGCTTTGCTCGGAATGGAGGGCATAGAGGGGCAGGAATACCCCCCAGAGGCGTTCCCGGCTGCCGGTACCGGTACCACCATTAGTACCGGTATCATAGGCCCGGCGCGGAGCCGCTATGAGTAGAATTTCATGATGGCCTGCGGGACGCTCGATTACCAGCCGGTGGTATCCGAAGGGCAGTCCGGGGAGCTCAAGTTGCCGTACTTCGTAATGCCGGCCTTCTACTGTTGCCGCCCGGCTTACAGGTAAACGGGCCAGGTTATGACGCCAGCACCAGACGCGGCCGTCCTCCAGTTCCAGCCGGAAATTGGCGTCACCAGACGCTTTTGCCGCGGGCAGGCGCAGTGGCAGTCGGAAAGGCTTACCGTCCCAGGCTACGGCCACCGGTTCGCAGAAGCGCTGCCAGTGCTGCTGCCGGCGCTGGCGCAGGGCAGCGGGGATATCGGCGCTGCTGACTACCGGCGCCCCCAGGGCCCGCAGTACCGCCAGCAAAGAGTGGGGTGCCGCCAGGCGCGGGCGACCGGCGGTATCGCGATAGATGAGTTCGACACCGTACAGCCGGGCAAGCCGGTGCAACAAACGGAGCGGTATCCCTGTCGCCATGGCAAGCTGTTCTCCTGTGTACGCGGGGATTTAAAATAAGTAACTGCCCTGAAAATAGAGGTGGGATGTGAGATGTGAAAGGCTTGTAGGAACCGGCTGTGCCAGTTCCGGATTGGAAGCCCTTCACCTCACCGTTTTCATCCCTCTGCTGGTGCCGCCCGGCGGCCAGTCGTCGGCGTCTCGATCCTACTTCGACAGAGGGGCGGCAAAATCCTGCTTTTACTCTTCTTCCTCCGAACAGCACCGGTCTAACAGGGCGTCCGTAAAACCGATAGCCAGGATATCTTCCGCTTCCGGGGACCGGTTGCCATCCGGTTTGTTCTCTGGTGCCTTTTTCCCGGCATTAATTTTTTTCTTATCGGCCATTAAAACACCTCCGTCTTGGTAGGCTTCCCTCATTGATCGTTTTTATGTTGTAACTGCAATAAGGCCGGCGAGCAACCGGAGCCTTATAGCGGCAAAAAAGCTGCCTCCCTTCCCGGAGGCGGTCATGCTCAGCAGGAACTCCCCCCTGGATGTGGAATACTTACGTTAGTATGGAGTACCCCGGTTTTTCCTGCGTATTGAGCTCTTTGTTGCCTTCCGTATCTCACGCCCGCATCCTTCGCAGTAAGCTATTACCTGTGTATTGAGCTCTTTGCTGCCTTCCATAGCCGTGTCTGGTCCGGAGGCCTTTTACCCTTCCCGGTGTTTCGCGGCGGGAAAGAAAAAGACGGGATAATCCCGTCTTTTTACACCGCGAGGATGGTATTTCCGGCGTTATATTTTTTCTTAGCCTCTCGCTACCCGACAGCCGCAGCGGTTGGACACCGTCATCATGAGGACTGTTTCACCCCGGTCCGCCGCCACCCGGAAGAGCTGCCGCGCCGCCCGCCAGACGGCCTCCTCCTCGCCGCGGATAATGGTGCTCATGGCATTGACTTCTATTTCCACCCCGCTCTGCTCCAGGGCTGCGACGGCTTCTTTAATTACCGGCGTATAAGCGGCCGTCCCCAGGGGGTAGAGGGACAACTGGCAGGCAATGAACATGAGCATCAGCCTCCCTTAGTAGTTCCGGCGCTGTACGCCCAGCCAGCGGGCAGCTGGCCGGCACCGGCATCCGGACCGGCCGGATTGAGCCGGGACAGGTGCTGGCAGGTAAATCCTTGCCCGGGGACGTTTTTTCCGGAACTATCCCTCGAACTATTAATTTTCCATCCATAAAAAAGCTGTCGATCTATACACCGGGTTTAGAAAACTAGATAGGCGGCCACGGCTATGGCCAGCAGCGCCGTTTCCGGGCCGAGCATCAACTTCAGCACCTTGCGCAGGTCGGCTTTGAAGAAGTCCACTGTCAGGGCCAGGCAAAGGTGCATGGGAGTGAGCATATTGCCGACGAAACCGGTGATAAATACCAACACCGTCAGGGACATGCTCATCTGGCCGCCCATAGCAGCCATAACTATGGGGAAGGCAATGCCGACATAGGCCACCGTCAGGCCGGTAAGCATGCCCACCAGGAAGCTGATGAGGCCGAAAATCACAAATTCCGGTACCGGGAGCAGGGCAAGCAAATTTGGAAGGCCGTCTACTGACCGCGTATCGACCAGCACCTGTTTGAAAAGCATGACGGTCCATACCAGCAGGAGAGTCTTAACGGAAACCCCCTCCCGCAAGAGGCACCGTAGTTTTACCGGCGTGTAGCGATGCCGCACCAGCAGGATCAGGAGTACCGCGCCTACAGCCAGGCCGACTTCCACCTGGAAGACCAACACCATGGCCACTACGACCAGCACCGGCAGGATGCTCACCAGGAGTTCCATGATCAGGATACGGCGGCTCTGAGGCAGCTCTTCCTTTTTGTTTTCCTCCTGCGACGTAACTTTAACCCGCCGCAGAGCCGGTATGCCCAGCAAAATGACTACCAGACCATAGGGTGCCAGGGCGGCAATGAGCTGGGGCAGGGGGATGCCGCTGAGGCGCGAAGCCAGCAACACGCCGGGGTAAAGGGGCAGGAAATACTCCCAGATATGACGGTAGTAGTAGTTGATGAAGCTCTTTTCTTCGGCGGCGAGGCTTAAGCTTGCCGCCGCCTGGCCTACCAGGGGAGCGGAAAACAGCGCCCCGCCTGCCGAAGGCATCAGGCCGATAAAGGCGGGTAACAGGGCCATTACCAACCGCTGGTTGCGGATAAGGCCACTCAGGCTTTTTAACATTTTTTCCAGGTAACCCTGCTGGCCCATCAGATGCTCAAAAATCATGATGAGGGCCAGGATCAGTTCTAATTCCAGGGTAGCCGGACTTCTGGCAGCCTCCCAGGCCATACCCAGGAAAGCCGCAGGACTGGTATGGTAAAGGGCGGCCAGCAGGAGCGAACCGCCCAACATTACTGGTCCCAGGGGTGCCCGCCGCCCCAGGAAGACCATCATTAATACGAATACCAGCAGTAGCTTGAGCCCTTCCAATGGTTTCCCTTCCCTGCTCCATCTAATCTACCACTTATGATAACCACATGGTCATAATAAATCAAGTGGTGATTCCTCATTGTTACCCGACTAAATAAATGATAAAATTATGGCAGGAAAGGGGGAGGGGATGGTGGCTATGGCTGAAAAGGTTACCGTCATTCTGGCAACACGATACGGGTTCTAACTTATCCCCAGCAGGCTTTTGAGTTTGCGCGCCTGGTTGCGGCTCACCGGCACTTCACTCTGCTGCCTGTCAGCCATGATGAGAGTGTAGGTGCCGTTGAAGAAGGGTACAATTTCGCGGATGCGGGTCAGGTTGACGATGTAGCAGCGGTGGCAGCGGAAAAACCCGCGCGGGTCCAAGCGACTTTCCAATTCTTTGAGGGTAAAACGGGTCAGGTACTGTTCATTCAGGGTTTTTAAATAAACATTGTCTCCCTGGGTGCAGGCGTAGATTAAATCATTCTGGTCCAGGAGGATAGTCTTGCCATCTTTTTCTACTGGCAGGCGGTTGAGCCGACCTTTGGTAGCATTATCGGCTACGGGTTCCGCAGCATCCGGCTGCTGCTGGCGCTGCTCCACCAGGCGGCGCACTTTGTCGATAGCCTGGCGCAGGCGTTTTTCGTCAAAGGGTTTCAAAAGATAATCGACGGCGTTGACCTCGAAGGCCTGCAGGGCGTATTCCTCATAAGCGGTAACAAATATAATAAAAGGAG
>DFYS01000055.1:3306-6595 GCA_002383405.1 Moorella sp. UBA4076 | reverse complement strand
CCGTTATTTTAGGGGTCTGCGGGGGTATTGCCGCTTACAAAGCGGCCGAGCTCTGCCGTTTGCTGGTCCAGGAAGGCGCTGCGGTCCGGGTTATCATGACAGCGGCGGCAACGGAGTTTATTGCCCCCCTGACCTTCAGCACCCTGACGGGACACCCGGCGCTGGCGGCGGTGTTCGGGACCGGGAGCGAGGGCCCGCTGACCCATATTGAGCTGGCCAATCAGGCCGACCTCTTCCTGGTCGCCCCGGCAACAGCCAACACCCTGGCCCGGCTGGCCCGCGGCCAGGCCGATGACCTTTTGAGCACCACCGCCCTGGCGGTCAATTGCCCTGCCCTGGTGGCGCCGGCCATGAATGTCAATATGTATGCCAAAGCCGCTGTTCAGGAAAACCTGGCAATCTTAAAAAGACGGGGCTGGGGTATTATCGAACCCGAAGCGGGTTTTCTAGCCTGCGGCACTACCGGCAAGGGCCGCCTGGCCGCACTGGAGCGGATTGTTGCCGCCTGCCGCCAGGCCCTGACAACCCGCGATTTTCAGGATCTGGTGGTACTGGTGACGGCCGGGGGCACCAGGGAGCCCCTGGACCCGGTCAGATATATAGGCAATTACAGTTCCGGCAAAATGGGTTATGCCCTGGCGCAGGCAGCCTGGGAACGAGGCGCTCACGTGACGCTGATCACGGCCAGCCCGTTGCCGGCGCCGCCGGAGGTAGAAGCGATACGGGTGCAGACTGCGCAAGAGATGCTCACGGCCCTGGAGCAGCGTTTTGCAGGAGCGGATATAGTCCTTAAAGCCGCGGCAGTGGCCGATTTCCGGCCGGTGGCTACGGCAGCGCAAAAGGTCAAAAAGGAACACCGAGAGCGACTGGTTATCGAGCTGGAGCCAACGGCGGACATCCTTCTGTCCCTGGGGGAGAAAAAAGGGCGGCAGATCCTGGCCGGCTTTGCCGCTGAAACAGAGGATTTGCTGGCCCACGCCGGGCAGAAGCTCCGGGACAAGCACCTGGATTTGATAGTCGCCAATGACGTTACCCGGACCGGGGCCGGGTTTGGCAGTGATACCAATATCGTTACGCTGTTATTTGCTGACGGTCGCCGGGAAGAACTACCGCAGTTACCCAAAATAGAAGTGGCCTACCGCATCCTGGACGCCATTAAATCCCTGCCGCGTTTTTCGGGGAGAGAAGCAGGGCCAGAAAGGAAGGATTAGAGAAGTGGCACGCAAACTTTTTACCTCGGAATCAGTCACTGAAGGACATCCTGATAAAATCGCCGACCGCATTGCTGACGCCGTCCTGGATGCCATTTTTGCCAGAGACCCCCTGGCACGGGTGGCCTGCGAGTGTCTGGTCAGCACCGGCCTGGTCCTGGTAGCCGGGCAGATAACTACCAACTGCTATGCTGATATCCCGCGGGTAACCAGGGAAACCATTCGCGAGATCGGCTATACCAGGGCGAAATTCGGTTTTGACTGCGATACCTGCGCGGTGCTGACATCCATCGATGAGCAGTCGCCGGATATTGCCCTGGGCGTCAACGAAGCCTGGGAGAAAAAACAGGGGCTGGCCAGGGATGAAGTAGAAACCCTGGGCGCCGGCGACCAGGGGATGATGTTCGGTTATGCTACCCGCGAGACACCGGAGTTTATGCCCATGCCGGTGGCTCTGGCCCATGGCCTGACACGGCGCCTGGCAGAGGTCCGCAGGGAAAGGCTGCTGCCCTATCTGCGCCCGGACGGCAAATCCCAGGTAACGGTTGAGTACGAAGGTGACCGGCCGGTCCGGGTGGATACAGTGGTGATCTCCACCCAGCACCATCCCGACATCGACATGGACACCCTGCGGGAAGACATCATGGCGAAGGTCATCCAACCGGCAATCCCGGCGGCAATGCTGGATGAACGCACCAGGTATTTTATCAACCCCACCGGCCGTTTCGTCATCGGCGGCCCCCAGGGTGACACCGGCCTCACCGGCCGCAAGATCATCGTCGATACCTACGGCGGTATGGCCCGTCACGGCGGCGGCGCCCTTTCCGGCAAGGATCCCACCAAAGTCGACCGTTCCGCCGCCTACGCTGCCCGCTATGTAGCCAAAAACATAGTCGCCGCCGGCCTGGCCGACCGCTGCGAGGTGCAGGTGGCCTACGCCATCGGCGTAGCCCGGCCGGTATCCATCAGCGTCGAGACCTACGGTACCGGTAAAATCAGCGACGAGCGGCTGGTCGAGTTGATCCAGCACCACTTTGACCTGCGGCCGGGGGCTATTATCCGCGACCTGGATCTGCGCCAGCCCATCTACAAGCCGGTATCAGTCTACGGCCACTTCGGCCGGCCGGACCTGGATCTACCCTGGGAACGGTTGGACAAGGCCGAGGCCCTGCGGGCTGATGCCGGGCTATAGCCGCGGCCCGGGGCTCTTATTTGCGGGGAGCAGATCCGTCAGTGCTAAAAAGGATAATCATTACTGCAGTCCTGGTAGTTATTATAACTGCAGGGTTGATGTACGGCTGCATTGAGTGGTATGGGCGAAACTTGGAGCCCGGCAGCGCTGATGTGATCATCGTGCTGGGTGCCGCCGTTTGGAAAGACGGTCCCAGTCCGGCTTTGCTGGAACGCGTTTCCCTGGCCGAAGACCTCTATCACAAGGGATATGCGTCGGCGATTATAACAACCGGCGGTACAGGCACCTTGAATCCAACCCCCGAAGGTACAGCCGCCCGCTTAACCCTGATTACCCGCGGCATACCTCCTGACGTTATCCACGAAGAAGTAAACTCACACAACACCAGAGATAACCTGAGTGAGGCCCAAAAAATCATGCTCAGCTATGGGTGGCAGAAAGCTATTATTGTCACCCATGATTACCACCTGCTGCGGGCAATCACCGAAGCGCAGCGGTTGGGCATAGACGCTTTAGGTGCCGGGATCCACAAAACGGCCATGTTTAGACCACCGCTGGTATTACGGGAGGTAGTCGCCAATCTGGTCAGAGCCTTTTATTGATTAAAAACTGCAGTCCCGATATCCTGCCTTATAGTAGCGGCGGTGGAGTGAGGTGTTGATTCCCCCGCTGGGGGATGTTATAATATCCCCTGTAATCATTNNCGCAGGCCGGGGGTTCAAATCCCCCCATCAGCTCCAGGAAAAGTTAGGAGTCGCAAGGGTTTGCGGCTCCTTTATTTTTACCGAACCACCCGCAGGGATATTTTGGGGGACAGTTTTTCTCAAAAAATTCCCCACAAAACCGAAACGGCCATCATAAAACAAAAGGGACAGGTTTTTAAGCC
>DFYS01000055.1:3142-3300 GCA_002383405.1 Moorella sp. UBA4076 | reverse complement strand
GGCTTGCTTCCGCCTGCTGCGCTTTGTGCTGCCTCAGCAAGGCCATCATTCCTTGCCAGTGTTTATCAGATAGCACTTTTCGCCTGGGTAGAAAGGCGCTTAATGTCATCCCAAATAGCATTGAGCTGAATAAATATTTCCTTATGTGTCCGGCGGTT
>DFYS01000055.1:0-3051 GCA_002383405.1 Moorella sp. UBA4076 | reverse complement strand
TATCAGTTCTTAACTCCTGTATATCGTTCCGCGACTCTTGCAAACCATTTCTTAAATCATGGATATCAGTTCTTAACTCGTGTATATCATTCCGCGACTCTTGCAAACCATTTCTTAACTCGGCCTGGCCCGCTTCCAGGGTATCAAGGCGGTTATTCGTTTCCTGTTGACCTAATTCTATACGTTCAAACCGTTCTTTGAAGGGTTTTAGTTCCTCCTGTATTACGCCGCGGAGCATATTAACCAATTCATTATTGTCAGGCATGGTGAACTCTCCCTTCGATGTACTTGAACAACCTGGAAGGCGAAGAAATAGATACTATGGCTATGGTCAATTCGACCATCCGCAGGGCACTGACCCGCTGACTCTTGAAGGGGCAGCTATGATGTTATTATTGTACCATGGTTTTCCTCGTCGCCGAAATAGTTTCAACGGTTTTATATGATTATGCCATGGGGACTTTCGTACCACATACATATATTCGCCATTATTGTCTAATTTCCTGCTACCGATACCAGCTCTAGATAAATTTTCTACCTGGGCGATTGGGTGTTAATGTAGCACATGTTATAGCCTTGACATTAAATACCCGATGGTATAAGTTACCATAGTAGAGGAATAGAACCTGGTATAGTTGGAAGGAAGGAATTGTTGGAACTGCGCCTGGTGGGCCTGCGTCAGGACGAAACGGGCCAAATCACTAATTGCCCGGTCAAGCAACTGTCAAGCAACTGATGCTGTTGCGCGACCACCAGGGTGTGCCGGCGTACTGGTCGGTCAGTTCCCGGTCGGAAAGGCCGAGGCCCTGATTGAGTTAGCCCCCCNNGTAAATATGGGATAATATAAGCATCGTTAGGTGGGAGGTGATTAGATGATTCATGCCATTGCCGCTTTGAACTTTCGCTGCCTGCACTACGTCCGACAACAACTCGGCCCTTTCAATGTCCTGGTCGGCCCTAACGCCAGCGGCAAGACGACGTTTCTGGATACAGTGGCTTTCGTTGGAGACCTGCTCTCGGATGGGCTGGAGGCTGCGATCCAGCAACGTGCCAGTAACTTTCGTGATCTGATATGGCTGCAGGGTAAGCAGCCCTTGGAAATCGCTGTCGATTTTCTGATACCGGAGGAACGGCGCAAGTTGACCTTGCATCCGACATATGACCTGTGCCGTTACGAGGTATCCATCGGGACGGACAGGGAGACGGGTGAAATATCCATATTCGGCGAAAAGGTACTGCTGAAAAAATCAGGACCTGCGGCACCTCTTCAACTGGAGTTTTTTCCCTTGCAGCCACCAATACCTGATACCATTCTTACCCCTAAGTTAGCCCGGGGCATAAAAATGGTTGTCAACAAGGTATCGGGTGGCAACGATAACTTCTATAGCGAGACTGATAAGGGTTGGGCACCTTCTTTCAAGCTGGGAGCAAGGAAGTCGGCCCTGGCCAACCTGCCTGATGACGAGTCGCGCTTCCCGGTATCGACCTGGCTGAAAGGCATGTTGATGGACGGGATACAAAGAATGGTCCTGAACAGTATGCTGATGCGGAAGCCCAGCCCACCCGGCCAACCCAGGGTTTTTCGTCCTGACGGTTCTAACCTGCCCTGGGTGATCGACAACCTTGCCAAAAAGGACCCTGGCTTATTTCAGGATTGGATAAGGCATCTGCGGACGGCGCTGCCTGATCTGGAGGACATCAAGACCATTGAACGGCCGGAAGATCGCCACCGGTATTTGGTTGTACGCTACCGGGGCGGTTTGGAGGTTCCTTCCTGGATGGTCTCTGACGGCACCCTGCGGCTTTTAGCGTTGACCTTGCCGGCATACATTCCGGATTTGTCAGGTGTTTTTCTGATTGAGGAACCGGAAAATGGCATTCACCCCCGGGCCATTGAAACCGTCTTTCAATCCTTATCTTCGGTTTACGGCGCGCAAGTCCTTTTGGCCACTCATTCCCCGGTGATCCTGAGCGTGGCGGAGCCTGAGCAGGTACTTTGCTTTGCCAAAACCGGTCAAGGGGAGACATCTGTTGTACGCGGGACTGAACACCCGGCTCTTAAAAAGTGGCGCGGCGATACCAACCTGGGCGTGCTATTCGCGGGAGGGGTGCTGGGGTGAGAGTCACTGTGCCCGACACCTATCATTATGACCTCGCTATTCTTGTGCCGGACAAAAACATGGAGGCGGCAGTAAAAGGAATCTTAACGCGGCCGCAAGCCCTTGGCATTGACCCCATCGATTTTCGGGTCTACATTCATATTGGACGTGATCCGGGGTGTTATCGCCATGGTCACGAGTTCCTCCGGCCTATGGCGGGGAGTCATCGGCACGCCTTGATCATGTTGGATAGGATGGGTTGTGGTCAGGATGCGATGGAACGTAGGGACATCGAAAATGAGATAGAGAACAACCTGGTTCGGTCAGGGTGGGAAGACCGGGCGGCCGCGATTGTCATTGACCCGGAGTTGGAGGCCTGGGTATGGTCTCGTTCCCCGGCAGTAGCGGCCTGCCTGGGGTGGGTATCCGGTAGCAGCGAGATGCGCAGGTGGCTTGCGGGAAAGGGTCTCTGGGCCGAACATGCCCTTAAGCCAAACGATCCTAAGCTGGCAGTTGAGCAGGTCATGTATCATGTCAGGAAGCGCAGATCTTCGGCGGTGTATGAGCAACTTGGACAGAAGGTCAGTTTTCAGCGCTGCATGGACCCTGCTTTCCAAAAGTTCAAGAAAACACTACAAGAATGGTTTGGGAGGTGAAGAGAGATGAGTAATCTCCCGTGGAAACCCTGGCACGAAGTGGTGCAAATTCGCGACGACCTGAAGTCTGGCGAACTTTCCCTGGCCATCTTTGCCGCCGATCTTTACGACGTGGCGATGGGGAGCGCCAGGCCGGTTTATCAGGACCCGGCCGAATTCTTCGCCCTGACCTACCCGACCTTCAACCTGCGCGAACTGGCCAAGGACGTACTTCTGCGTTTGGCTGGGAAGAACGATAAGGCCATCCGCCAGTTGGAACTGACCTACGGTGGCGGGAAGACCCATACCTTGATCAC